>JAITLH010000447.1 GCA_031277995.1 Deltaproteobacteria bacterium | reverse complement strand
TTAATTCGCCCATGGCCTCGACCACCAAAAGGGTGTGGTTCCAAACGTCACCCTCGGGATGGAACTTAAAACGCTGCGGGGAATCGATTAGGGCTTGGAGATCGGGCCAAAAGGCCAGGGCCCCGCTTTGCCTTAAATACTCCAGGCCCAGTCTGGGCCTACCGGACATGGCCCATTTTTTCCACTCGGGCCATAGGCGATCCGGGGGCAAAAAACCAAGCAAAGGCCAATCGCGCCCGGTGGCCCCCAGGAGTTTTTGCCCGGGGATAAAGCCCAACCTGGAAATGAACGACATGGCCCTTAAAATACGCACGGGATCTTCGATTAGTCCCTTGGGATGGCAAAGTTCCAGGCGCCTGGCCCTAAAATCACCATCCGCGTTTAGGGGATCGAAAAAAACTTCCAACAAAGGGTCGTAATAAACCGCGTTGACCGTGAAATCGCGGCAAATCGCGTCCTCGGCCAAGCTGGCCTTGGGGTCAAAAACGATTTGGTCATCGACGCGTTTTCTGGACAAGGAAACGCTAAACTCGGATTCGCCCATGCGCACGATGACCAAAACCGGTTCCTTGGTCTCCCGGTTGGCCAAAACCCTATGGTCGACGATCCACGTGGGCCCCAAAATCGAAAAGGCTTCCTTTATGGTCTCAATGTCCAGGCCAAAACAAACCAAATCCTTATCGCCCAAACCCGAATGCATGGAGGGCGGGGACTTGCCCAACTTTTCCTCCATCAAAGTGTCCCTAGACAGCCCGCCGATCACGTATAAGCGACCGCCCCTCTTCTCGACCAAGAGGGCCAATCTTTTAAAACGCAAATCGTTTATCGCCTGGAAACCCATAAACCAAACCAAAAAAGCCTTTTTTAAGCCCTGGCGACCGTTAAACCGCCATGAAAAAACGCGAAATAAAATTAACGCCCCGAAAAAAAAGGATTCGAAAATTTTGACGGCGCCTGGGCGTAAACTTAGGATCATTCCAAGGCGGCGAAAAAGTGACTCATTTTCTCAAATGAGTTTTAACGGCCAAGGCGATTGGCCAAAGCCAAATTTCTTGGCGGCCTACCCCACCCTTCCAAAAATCCCCCGTAAGCGGCCAAAAAGGCCTTCCCCATTTAACCAAAACTTTCCCTAAGTTTCAAAGAACCAAAAAGTTTGGTCATATTGGCCTTGGGGTTTTATTTAATAAATTAAATAAGTTAGGTTAAATTTACGATCGGGCGATTATATTGGCCAAAAGTTTAGTTCTTTCTGGCCGGGTTTGATTTTGCCAAGCCATCCGGCGAAAAAAAAACGCGCCCTGCCACCGGACCGAAACCACGCGGCTTTTAACGATGGGATTTGGGCTGTTTCAGTCTATTTAAAGCTAATCTATGTCAAACAATCCAATGAAACGCCACTAATGATTGTAACATATTTTTGAATTTTTGGGGAGCTCTTTTTTTTACGCGCATTTGGTACCCATTGGGTAAAAATTCAAATGAGTTTTTAATCGCCAAAAATAGGGGGAAAGGACCGGAGCCCCTCCCCCTTAAAATAGGTTTATTAAAACGGCCAAGGCGGGGAAAAACAATCGCGGGCGAAAAAAAGACCCGGGCCAAAAATATTCCCTGGCTGGGCGATTTTTCCGGGCTTGGCGATTGTCCCGGGTCAAAAATATTCGCGGGCGAAAAAAAATAGGCCGATTTGAAATATTTGACCCGGGGAAACGTCAAAGGTAGTGAACGTTTTTGGGAGTTTCAAAGCGTTCCCAAAAAAAATTTTTTTCACCCTTTTTCCTTGACCCATGGGGGTTAAAAATGACCCCCATGGTCATTATTTTAGAAAAAAATATGGAGAGCGCGACATGATCGATGGATTCATCGCCGTTTTAATCGCCTCGGCCGCCGTCTTGGTTATCGATCGAATCCAGGCCCGGATCGATAGAAAAACCCAGAGTCGGTAAAAGAGAAAACCCAATGGGCCCCATTAGCCCGCCGGCCCAAAAAACCGTAATCAAGCGAATCAGACCTCGGTTAAACGCGTGGGGTCTTTTTTTTTGTTCGGGGGGTGGAATTTGGGCCAAGGGGGTGGCGGAAAAATCAGTGGCCGCCCAGGCTGGAAAAGATCATTTTCAGGGCGAAGATGGCGCCGACCACCCAGACGGTGGCGTTAAGTTCCTTGGTTTTACGGGAGACCACCTTCATGAAAACGTAGATTAGCCAGCCCACGGCCAGCCCGTCCGAGACGCGCCAGGTTAGGCCAATAAGGATCATGACCACGAAGGCCGGGAAAACTTCGCTGGGATCCTTAAAGGAGATTTTGGTTAACGATTCGTTCATAAGTAACCCCACCATCACCAGGGCCGGGGCGACGGCGCTAAAGGGCACCATCATGAAAAGGGGCGAGATAAAAAGCGACAAAAAGAAACACACGGCCACGACCAGGGCCGTAAGGCCCGTGCGCCCGCCCGAGGCCACCCCGGCGCCGCTTTCGGCGTAGGTCGTGTTGGGCGACAACCCCAAACAGCTGCCCACGGCCACGCCCATGGAATCGGCGATGAAGGCCTTGCCCATCTTGTGACGGTAGCGGTCCCCGTCGGCCCCCATGACCCCAAAAAGGCCCAAAAACCCGGCCAAACCGTCAACCACCTCCATGAAAAGAAGGGTTAAAACGACGCTCCAAAAATTTAGCGAGGCCAGGATGGAAAAATCAAATTTTAAAAAGATCTCGCCAAAGGCCGGGGGCGGGCTGACAAAACCCCCGGATATTTTGGAGGTATCGGTCACCCCCATGGGAATGCCCACTATCGTGGTAATGATGATGCCGATTAGGATGGCGAAACGAAATTTTAAGGCCAAAAGAAGGCCGGTCACGGCCAGGCCAATCAAAACCAAAAGGGCCGGTCCGGAGGTGACGTCACCCAAACCGGGGCCGGTCTCGGCGTTTAGGATAACCAACCCGCTGTTTTTGAGGCCAATGTAGGCAATCATGACCCCGATGCCGGCGCATACGCCATGCTGAAGGCTTTTGGGGACTTCTTTTAGGACCTTTTCCCGAAGGGGCGAGATGGACAAAACGACGAAGGCCAGGCCGGAAATCAAGACGGCGGTCAGGGCTTGCGGCCAGGAAAAGCCCATCTGGGTAACGATGACCACGAAAAAAGCGTTTAGGCCCATGCCCGGCGCGACGGCGAAGGGCAAATTGGCCAAAAACGCCATGATGAGGGTGGCCAAAATGACCCCCAGGGCCGTGGCCGTGAATAAGGCTCCCACGGGGAGCCCGGCTTGGCTGACGATGATGGGATTTACGGTCAGGACGTAAACCATGGCAAAGAAGGTTGTTAGGCCGGCGCTGATCTCAACCAGGCTCGAAGCGCCGTGAGCGTCAAGCTTAAACATAGATGTTCTCACTCCATACCCAAGCGGGCGATCCTTAGTTAAAGGATCGCTTTTCAAGAAACTTTGGGTCTGATAAGGAGGTTTTTGCCATCAACCACCGGAGAAGCGAAGGCCCGGCGTCGAGTCGCCTTGGGGCCTTGGAGTTAGACAGGTCTTCTGACTTACGGATCGACCGGCTTTGTCGCGGCCTTCCCGGGGCTTAATCCCAGTGACCGGCCAAAAGGCGTAACCCTTTTGGCCCAAGGCGACGCGCCGTCCCCGTTCACAGCGGCGGGTCCGTGTCGGATTTTCACCGATCTTCCTTATATGTCGAACCGAATTTAAAGTACTCCTTGACAGCCGGAATGTCAACTTTAATCTCAATTTGCTAAATTAAGCTTGAAAATATACCACCATAGATTTTTAATTATTCTTTTCCAGATTTTACAGTTAAAGTTATGACATTGGTGCGAAAAACTCGCTTAAACGCTGCTTCTAATCTCCTTAATAAGGCTAATCAAGCGTCCTAACTAAAAAATCCCAGACCGAACCCGCCCGGTCGCCTTGGTTGCCGCCCGGGGCTTCCAGCCATTTGGGCCGTCCCCGTTTTCCGGCGCGTTGGGCTTACGGCCGTTTGGGCCGCGCCGGTTTTCCGGCGCGTTGGGTTTACGTCCATTTGGGCCGCACCGGTTTTGGGGCGCGTTGGGTTTACGTCCATTTGGCCTCGCCGGTTTTGGGGCGCGTTGGGTTTACGTCCATTTGGGCCGCGCCGGTTTTGGGGCGCGTTGGGCTTACGGCGTTTGGGCCGCGCCGGTTTTGGGGCGCGGGAAAGGGAAGCTTTTTGAAAAAACTTGACCGGGGGATTGGTTTAAGCTTAAACTGATAAAAACGTCAAATAAACTTTTTGGGCCAGGTTTTGGTTGGGAAGTTTTGGCCAAAGGCGCGCCAATCGCCGAAAGGGTGATTTCGCGTCAAGGGCGCATTTTAATTATGACAATCAATCAATTGGCCCAAAAGAAAGCCTCGCCGTTTCCGCCTGAGGCCTTGGGAAGCCATATGATTCCATCGGCTTAAAAAGTCATGGTTTATGGGAAAAATCGTTCCAGGGTTAAGGGACAGGGAGAAGACGTCGGGCGGGCCGGGCGTTGGGCGAAAAAAGCCCATTTTTTTCACTAATGATTTGGCCATAATATAGACAATTATCTTGGCCGCGAAAAATTTTATTTGACCTGGCCCCTGGTACGGTGCTATAAAATGGATTTTCTATCCCTAATTTGGGGGGATAAGAATCGGTCCGGAATTACTCGAACCCGGAACCTTAATCGGACGTTTAGCGTCTGGCCCACGCTTAAAAATCTAGCCACAACCCGACCTACCGAATTTTATTCGGCAAGGCACCCCCAATCGCGTCCGATTAAATCCAGGAACGATCCCTAAAAATAAGTAATTCCAAGACTTTTCGGGTTGAAGGGAGGCATATGAGAGGAATTGAAAGACCAGATTAACAAAGGATTAGTATGTTATGATATTTCAAAAACATTTACTAATCACAAGGCTCTGATCGATGTTGATCTTTCCGTAGAAGAAGGCGATATACTAACCATACTTGGTCCTTCAGGTTGTGGAAAGACAACTCTCTTAAGAATCATCGCTGGCTTGGAGCTGCCAGACAAGGGTAGAATCTTTTTAGATTCCACTGAAATAACAAGATTACCCGCTTCTAAGCGAGAAATCAATACCGTTTTTCAGAGTTACGCTCTATTTCCCCACCTTGATGTTTATTCTAACGTCTCTTTTGGCCTTCAAGCCAGAAAAACTCCCAAAGATAAAATCGAGAAAAAAGTCAAGGACATTTTGTCTCTTATCCAGATGGAAGGTTTGGAAAAACGTTTTCCCAACCAACTTTCCGGAGGACAAAAGCAAAGGGTGGCTTTGGCCAGGGCCCTTGTTAACGAGCCTAGGTTACTTTTACTCGACGAACCACTAAGCGCCCTGGACGCCCACCTAAGGTCCCAGGTTCAGCAAGAGCTTAGGGCCCTCCAGCAAAAGCTCGGAACCACTTTCGTTTTGGTCACCCACGATCATAACGAGACCAAAAGGCTTTCCAATCGATTGGTGGTCATGAACGAAGGCGAAATCATCCAAAGCGGGCCCACCGCCGACGTTTTCGCCAGGCCGGCCAATAAATTCGTGGCCGAGTTTTTGGGCGCGACCAATTTCATGGACGCTTCCAAGATGAGCGATACCGTCTTCGACACGCCTTACGGGCCAATGGACGTAAAAAACAAGCCCAAGTGGGACAAGGGCAAGATGTTTGTCTGGCCCGAGAAGATCGAAATCCACAACGATTCCGCGCCCGCCGGGAACAATTGGTTTGTCGGTTTCGTTAAGGATCAAGTCTTTAACGGCGAAGGCCTCGATCTGATGCTGGTTAAGGATCGAGAAAACGACTTGCCCATCGAGCCTTTGCTCGTTAGGGTCAACACCCGTTTGGACGTTCAAAGCGGCCAACGGCTCGCCGTTTACATTCCCCCCGAACATCTAGTTCCCTTGGAGAACCCCATCATCCATTGACATTACCTTGCCCATATTAGGCCCGGTCAATTAAAAACGGCCGGGCTTTTTTCATTTTTTCTTCTCTATAGGAGTCTATAGGAGTCTATGGGAGGCGGACATGGGGCAAGAGCACATCCCTGAAAAACCACTCGACACCACTAAATACGTTATTTGGCAAGGCGAATTAACCAGTTATTGGCGCATTCGGCTAAAAAGCATGATTTTGGCCGTTCCCTCCCTTTTATGGCTAACGCTGCTTTTGGCCTTGCCCTGCCTGCTTTTGGTCGGCATGGCCTTTCTTAGCCGGGGCCAATACGGCGAAATCGTCTTCGATCCCACCTGGGCCAACATAAAACGCCTCGGCGGCTACACCACTTTCGGGTGGAGCCCGGCCATCTTATACATCATTGGCCGAAGCCTCTGGATGGCTTTCGTTACCACGTTTTTGTGCGTTTTACTGGCCTATCCATTGACCTTTCACATCGCCACCCGACCCAGAAAACGAAAGGTTTATTGGCTCATCCTCCTGGTCATCCCCTTTTGGACCAACGTGGTCGTAAGGGCCTACGCTTGGTTACTCATATTGGGGCCCAATTTACCCCCGGCCAAAATCTTGGCGGCCATTGGCCTTTTAAACGAGGGGACGCCCCTTTACCCGGGCTCCCTGGCCGTCTATCTGGGCATGGTCAGTACCTTTTTGCCCTTCATGGCCCTGCCCCTTTATTCGAGCGTGGATCGCTTTAACTGGGAGATCTTGGAAGCGGCCAAGGATCTCTACGGCTCGCCCTGGCTGATTTTTACCCAGGCCGTTTTGCCCCAGACCAAGCCCGGGCTCTCGGTTGGCATCATCGTGACCTTCGTCCCGGCCATGAGCATGTTCGTCGTGACGGACATTTTGGGCGGCGCCAAAACCATGCTCATCGGAAACGTCATCCAGCAGCAATTCACCCAAGCCCGGGACTGGCCTTTTGGCGCGGCCCTGGCCGGGGCCTTAATGATACTGACTTTGGTGGCCATGACCATCTTTCGAAGGCGCTCCGGGTTTGACAACCAATCAAACGACGTCTACGTCACGAAATTTAATTAAAAACTCAAAAGGGTAAAAATGGACCATAAAAGGCCAATCATAGCCTTTGTCGCCATCCTCGGCATGATCCTCATGTACGTCCCCTCGGTGGCCGTGGCGATATTCTCCGTAAACGACGCCATCTTCGGGCTGGCTTGGCGGGGTTTTACCCTTAAATGGTACGAAAGATTAATAAATAACGAATACGTCATCGACGCGACGATAAATACCCTAATCGTGGCCACCATTTCGACCGCCATCGCCACGATCTTGGGAACGGCCCTGGCCATCGGCCTTTACCGGACCCCTTGGTCGGCTCCCTTCCAAAGGTTTTTCGATCAGGTCATTAACCTCCCCGTGGTCGTTCCGGACATAATCATGGCCGTGGCCTTGGCCTTGGCCTTTAACGCCCTTCGGATGGTCTCAAAAATCTTTGACATGGGCATGGTGACTTTGATCATAGCCCACGTGACCTTCCAAATATCCTTCGTCACCTTGGTGGTCAAAAGTCGCTTGGACAGCCTCGGTAACGACATAAACGAAGCGGCCTTCGATCTTTACGCCACGACGTTTTTTCGTTTCCGCAAGGTCACCTTGCCCCTAATCTTCCCCGGGGTCATGGCCGGGGCCATGTTGGCCTTTACCCTGTCCCTTGACGATTTCATCATTAGTTTCTTTAACCACGGGCCGGAATCAATCACCTTGCCGATCTACGTTTACGCCGCGATAAAAAGGGGCCTGACCCCCGAAATCCACGCCCTGTCCACGGTTATGCTGATTCTCACCGCAGTCCCGGTCATCGTCATCGAAAGGCTAACCAGAAAATTTTAAAGCCGCCCGTCCGGGCGGCTTTAAAATTTTTTTTTGGGACGGATTTCTTTGGAGAATTGGCCTTGGCGAATTGGCTTTGGCCAACTAGCTGGCCAAGGCCTCCCGGACCCAACCCAAACGCTCGTAAGGGATG
>JAITLH010000444.1 GCA_031277995.1 Deltaproteobacteria bacterium | reverse complement strand
GGGCCTTGACATCCGCGCGGCGAGTTGGCCCGATCATACCCCGATCATTACCCGATCATACCCCAAGTCGCGTTCAAAATCAAACCTAACTATATACCCCGGTAGTCATTATCTGTAAGTATTTTGACGACTCGGTTCCGACGACGTTACTAGATTATCTCAATAAAACTATTTGGTAATAAACAATATTTTAGGCTTAGATTCATAACCTCCATCTCAAATTTTTAACTCTTTCTAATAAAATATTTAATAATTTGATGATACTTTTTTATTTTAATACCCATATTTAGCCTTCTTAACTTAGAAAAATTTATCCCAGGCCCCCCCCAGTCCCAGCGCCCCAAAGCCCTGGCCCTGGGGCGCTGGCCAATGGGGAGCCAATAGGCCCGCCAAGAAGTGTCCCCTAGCCCTGGTTGGAATTACGCCCTAGGCTTGGCCCATGGGCCCCTCGATCGCTTTTGGCCAAAGTTTTTAAGCCTTTTAGGCGAGACGAGATTTAACTAGCCCTTGGGCCAAGCCGCTATCCTTTAGGTTTTAACTCACCTCGCGGCCCATTTAGATTGACTTATAGCCAGATATACTGTAAATTTAAAGGCAAACGTAACTTGGAAAATTTTATGTAGGCGATTTGCCCCCCCTCCGAATTTCGCGGCCTGTCTATTTGGCGTAGTTTATCCGTTCAAGTTTGCCTATGCTCTTGCGAGGAGAGAAATGTGAAACGAATTCCCATAGACAAGGCTGTCCCGGGACAGATATTGGCCGAAAAACTCACCCGGCATGACGGGGTTCTTTTGGCCGGGCAGGGCTCGGAGATTACCGAGGGCTTACTGCGGATGCTTAGCCGCATGAATATCGACACCGTGGTTATTGAGGAGGAGGAATCGAGGACCGCCGAGGAAGTGATGGCGGATTTTCAAAACCTGGTGGCCGAATTGGAGGCCCGTTTCGTTAGGGTAACTTCGTCGCCGGTACTCATGGCCTTAAAAAAGACCATGCTTTTTATGGCCCAAAAAGAAAGGGACGTGACCTTGGCTCTCATAGACAAACCCGGCGCTTCCCCCGAAGTCTCGGAAGCGGCCCCTACCAGTGAACCGCCCGGTTCGGCCTAAGTTTGAACATGACCAACACCCAAACCAAAGTTCAGGACCGCGTCCAGGTCAAAAAAGAAGTTCGAAAGATCAAAAACCTTCCGACCGTGCCGGGGATTGTGGCCAAAATTTCCCGCATGGTTGAAAACCCCGAGACCAGCGCCGCCGAAGTGGGCCGGCTTATTTCCCAGGATCAGGTCTTATCGGCCAAGGTCCTTAGGATGGCCAACAGCGCTTTTTTTGGCATGTCCAGAAAGATAAGCTCCATCTCCCAGGCCTTGGTAATCCTGGGCTTTGAGGTGGTTAAGGGTTTGGTCCTAACTTCCAGCGTCTTTGACATGATCCAAAAAAGCATGGCCGGCCTTTGGGAGCATTCCATCGGTTGCGCCGCCGCTTCCGGGGCCGTGGCCACCTTACTGGGCCGCGAAGACGCCGAGGAGATCTTGGTGGCCGGGTTACTCCACGATCTGGGCAAGGTCGTTTTGGCCCTAAACCTTCCCGACGAGATGCGGCTTATCTCCGAAAAAGTCGCCTCGGGCAACATTCTTTTTTACGAAGCGGAAAACCAGCTGCTCGATTTTGACCACAGCGAGCTGGGCCAATGGCTGGCCGAACATTGGAATTTGCCCGAAAGCCTGGCCGAACCCATGCGCCTTCACCATCGCCCCGAAAAGGCCGTATTGAAACCCGAATGCACGGCCATCGTCCACATCGCCGACATAATCATCAGAGCCAAAGGGTTTGGTAACGGTGGTGACATGTTGGTCCCGCCGATCTCCATGGCCGCCTGGGAGATGTTGGGCTTAAAGAAAACGGATTTCTTGCCCATTTTGGAAATCCTTGAGCCCAAACTCTCAAGCTTGGTTGACATAACTTCAATCAATTAGTCATAACCTTATTGAATCATAACTTATACTCATATAATTATTTGCTTAATGATATTTTCGCGATCCTAGGCGGCCTTGAAAATTTCGCTAAAGGAATATAGAATTTTTCCATTCTGGGTACGCCCCAAAAGCGGCCCTTAGGGAGAAAACTTTTTTGTCTTTTTTTTCTAAATCCAAGTTGGCCGCGCTTTTGGTTCCGGCCGCGGTCAGTTTGGCGCTTGACCTTTCCACCAAAGGCTTGATCAAGGCCAATTTGGAAGAATTTTCAATGATTCGGGTCAGCGGTTTTCTGAACTTGATTTTGACTTATAATACGGGGGCGGCCTTTAGCCTGTTTGCCGGGTCCGGGGCCGTCCAAGGCCTAAAGATGGCTATCTTGGCCATTTTGGCCATGGCGCCTTTGGTTTGGCTTTACCGGATGACCGACCGTCGGGACAAGCTTACCCTTGTCTCCCTTGGCTTGGTCGTGGGCGGGGCCCTGGGTAACGTTCACGATCGGCTTCGATACGACGCCGTGGTCGATTTTTTGGACTTTCATTTGGGGGACAGGCATTGGCCAACCTTCAACGGGGCCGACGTCTTCATATGTCTGGGCTTGGGTTTTTTGCTTCTTTTTACCGTGTTTAAAAAGGGGCCCAAGTCTTTTGGGCCAAAAAAAGATACAATGGAAAAGTCGGGGCAAAAGGTGAGGCCCACGCGAAAAAGGCCTTGACCGACCCACGCGACGCGAACATGAACTTACGGTTTTTTTAGCTACCCGACGGGGATTTGACGTGGCCTTAATATTAATCGTTGAGCGAAATAAAGTCACCGGTGAGTATGTGGCGGCAACTTTAAAGAAGGCGGGTCACGAGACCTTGGCGACTTCTTTTCAGACCGAAGCCGTGGCCATGTTCCAGGAAAGAAAGCCCGATCTGGTCATCGTCAATTACTTCATGGCCGATGGCGATGGCTTAAAGTTAATCGGCGCCTTGACGCGCCTTGCCCCCGAAGCGCTGGTGGTGATGACCACGGGGCTGGGCAGCGAATCTTTGGTTAGGCAAGCCATGAGCCTGGGCGCCTTTGACTACATAGTCAAGGGCAAAACGTATTTTACCGATCTGCCCAAACTGGTGGACGATCTCTTCCTCCGTTTCACGGCCAAAAACCTCAAACTGGTTAACGAACGCCAGTCGTCGCGCCTGGAGGCCCAAACGGAGCTGGCCGGATGGCTCGATCATAATTTTAAAAACATTCTCTCCGCCGTGGCCGGCTCCTTAAACCTCATAAATTCCGACAATCCCGACCAGAGCCAAGAAAAACGCCAAGAATACCTAAGCGATGGCTTGTCGAGTTTGGATTCGGCCGTAAAACTCCTGGAGAACTTAAGCCGCCTCTCCGATCGGGGCAGTTCCGAAGACGAAAGAAGCGTGTTGGTTTCCTCGGTCGTGGACGACTCCTGGCAATGGGTCAAAGACAGGCTTATAAACGGGCCAAAAGAAGAGTTCTCCGTTACCAAGGAGATCCTAAACGAAGTGACTTTCATAAACGAAACCCGCAGCCTGGAGCCCCAAAAGGTCGTCCGGGAAGATCTCTTAACCATCTTTGAGGCCCTGCTTAAAAATTCCCTTGAGGCTTTGGGACAAACCCCCGAGCCCCGCGTCGTCGTGACCGCCCACCGGGAGAAAGAATTCCTAAGCTTCTCGGTCAAGGATAACGGCCGGGGCATGGATGATCGGGTCAAACGCCACGCCTTCGAACCCTTGTTTTCCACCAAAGGCCAGGTGGGGGTGGGCATATCCCTCTCCACGGTCATGGCCCTGGTCACCAGACACCTGGGCCAAATAACCGTCGAATCCAAACCCGGCCAAGGGACCCAAATAAACTTCACTTACAAGCTAATGTTTTTCTAACCCCCGTCCCCATCGGGACGGCCCTTTCTTTGGCCCCAAACGCCCGGAACTTTTGGGGCCCCAAAAAGATTGGCCGCTTTTTTACCCAAAAACGGCCGCGCCGCCTAAAAATAACTTAGCCCTGGCCGCTTAAACGGCTAGCCCCAAATTCTCGGCCCATACGATTGGATTAACTTGGAAATATCAAACGCCATACGGGAATCGACCCAAACCCTTCTCATGCATGTTTGCTGCGCCCCTTGCGCCGTCTACCCTTTGACGCTTCTCTTAAAACGCGATCCCGGTTTGGCCGTCATCCCCTGGTTCTATAATCCCAATATCCAGCCCCTTGAAGAATTTAGGCGCCGCCGGGACGCCCTGGCCTACATGGCTTTTTCGATTCGCTCATTGGCGCCGACCTTAACGGCGCCCTTGGCCGTGGATTTTAGCCCCCCTTACAACGCGGGCCGGTTTTTAACCCTGGCCGCCTTGGATCCGGTGGAACCGGCCCGCTGCCGGTCCTGTTACCACCTAAGGCTTGACATGGCCGCCCGAACCGCCGCCTCAAGGGGCATTCCGGCCTTTACGACCACGCTTTTGTATAGCCGCAGACAGCGCCATGAGCTCATTAAGGAAGTCGGGGAAGAAGTGGCCAAGGAACACAAGGTGGAATTTTTTTATGAAGATTTTCGTAAGGGCTGGCAAGAAGGCCTGGAAATGAGTAAAAAATTAGGCTTATACCGCCAGAGATGGTGCGGGTGCGTCTACGAGGCTTCTTAAGTTTCCGACTATTTCTAATGAAAACT
>JAITLH010000435.1 GCA_031277995.1 Deltaproteobacteria bacterium | reverse complement strand
TTTTTGGCTCGATCGCGAAATTATAACATTAACCGCGTGACGTAAGGCTTTTCTTTAAGGGTGGCTTTTGGATTCGATCGCGAAATATAAACTTTGTTGTGTGACGTAAGGTTTTTCTCTAAGCGTGGTTTTTAGGCTCGATTGAATTTACGGGATAGAGGGGTTTTCCCCCGGACAAAAAGTCAATCAGGCCTTGGGCGCTGTCCATGGCCATGGCCCGTAGGGCTTTGTCGGTCAAGGCGGCGTTATGGGGAGACAAGACGACGTTATCCATGGCGAATAGGGGATTATTGGGTTTTGGGGGTTCGGGATCAAAGACGTCCAGGGCGGCGCCGGCGATGAGGCCTTGGTTTAGGGCCCGGACTAGGGCCCCTTCGTCTACGATGGGACCCCTGGCCACGTTTATGAGAAAGGCGGTTTTTTTCATCTGGCCAAGGTTGGTCTCGTTTATTAGATGGCGCGTGGATTCCAGGGCTGGAACGTGAAGGCTGACGAAATCTGATTGGCTAAGAAGATCGTCTAGGGTTACGAGCTTGGCGCCAAGGGCGGCGGCCGCTTCGTCTTTGACGTAAGGGTCGTGGGCCAAAACGGACATGCCCAGGCCCGTTACCTTACGGGCCAGTAGGCTGGCTATTTTGCCCAAGCCGACTAGGCCCATGGTTTTTTCGGACAATTCCAGATTAACGTATTGGTCGCGGCGAATAAAGTCGCCTGACCTAGTGACCCGGTCCATAAGGACCAGTCGCTTGGAAAGGGCCAAGGTTAAGGCCAGGGCGTGTTCGGCCACGGCGTTAAGGTTGGAAAAGGGGGAGTTTAGGACCTGGATCCCGAGCTTGGTCGCGGCTATAAGGTCAATGTTGTCAACCCCCACGCCGTGCTTGGCCACGACCTTTAGGTCGGGGAGGCTTTTTAGAATCTCGGCGGAAACGTTGGCCGTGCGGACCAATAGGCCTTGGCAGCCCTGGGCCTCCCGAATCATAACCTCGGGTTCAACCGAGGAACCCTGGATAACCCGGGCCCTTTGCTCCAAAAGGCTTACGGCTTCAGGGTGAATCCTTTCCGTCAAGAATACTTTCATTTGGCGATGGCCCTTGTCTCGTTGGCGTTTGGCTTTAATTGGCAAGGCCGGGCGACGGCTTGGCTTGGCCTATTGGCCTTGGGGCGGTTAGTCAAAAGGCTTATCGTTTCTGGAGTGATCTATATGGTCAAAGCAAAACCGCTCGGGGTTTTGGTTTATTTTCTAGCCCTTGAGCTCTTTCAAAACCGCCTTGGCCCATTGGAGGATCATGCCCTGGTCGGAACTAATTAAGATATACTTGACCCCTCGAGCGGTTAGGGCTTTGGCCGCCTGGGCGTTTGGGGCCACGGTGCCTATGGTTAAGTTCGCGGCCAGGGTTTTGGCCATGACTTGGTCCATGGCGTCTTTGACCAGGGGGCTATTGGTTTGGCCGGTCACGCCCAGGGATTGGGAAAGATCCATGGGGCCGAGGAAAATTACGTCAAGGCCGGGGACGGTTAAAATTTCATCTAGGTTACTTACGCATTCTTTAGTTTCGCAGTGGGCGATGACCATGGTTTGGTCGTTTGAGGTTTCTATGTAGGCGTTGATGTCCATGGTGCCGTAACGGCAGGCCCGAACGCTGGGGGAAAAACCCCGTTTGCCCAAAGGGGCGTATTTGACCGAGGCGACTAGGTTACGGGCTTGGTCGATGGTGTCTATGTTTGGGGCCTGGATTCCGGCAAAGCCAAGATCCAGGTTTTGCAAAATCTCGACGGTTTGGTTTTCCTTGACCCGGATTAGGGGCGTTATCTGGAAGGCCTCGGCCGCCCGAATCATGTTGGTTAGGCGTTCTCGGTTCATGGCCACGTGTTCGTTATCCAAAACGAAGAAATCCAAGCCGCTTAGGGCCAAGACCTCAACAGCGGCCGGGTCGTCGAATTTGACAAAAGTTCCGTAGGCCGGTTGGCCGTTTCTTAATTTTAGCTTTAGTTGGTTGGGGTTCATTTTTTTTAAGCAAATCCTAAGGGGGAACCTATTTATTTAAAACTTTTCGTCTTTTGTTGGGGTTTAAGCCCTAGGCCAATGGGGTCAAATTTTGCCCCCACCGGCCTAGGGTTAGCTTTATGCCCGGGGGCTTTGGGGGTTAGGAAAGAACCTTATTGCGTTTAAGGTAATCGTTTACCCTTTCTTTGACGAAAAAGTCATCGTAGACGCCTTGGAGACCGGATTTGTCCGAGTAGTATTTTTTGTAAGTAAGTAGCGAGACCGCGACAAAAACGATCAGGTTTATGACCAGGGCCGGGGAGCCCAAAAAGACCCCGTCCAGAAACTCAACGCCCTCGGGGGCGCTGGGCCGGAAGACTAGGCGCATGTAGGCGTCCAGGGCCAAAAAGGAGGCCAAGCCCGCGAGCATGGAGGTCACGGCGGCGATGGGGGTACTTTTGCGCCAATATAGGCCCAAGACCACGGGCGGGACGATTTGGACCAAGCCGTTTGTGGCGTAGTTAGTCAATAGTACCAGGAGCGGCAAGTCTTTGAGGCTTAGGATGAAAGCGACAATTCCCAAAAACACCACCAATATCCTCGTGGTCAAGACCTCGGCCTTGGCGTGTTTGGTGGTCCGAAGCTCGATTACGTTAACGTCATCGCCGGTGGCCCCGATGCAAGGCTCGCCCCGGGCGATGTCCCGGCCGTTGGTTATGACATCGTTCGCGACCAGGGCGGAAAGCGATATGAGCGTGGAATCAAGCGTTCCCAGGGAAGCGGCCAGGATAAAGGTCAAAAGCAAGCCCAGCATAAATTCACTGCCCGAGTAGGAAAGCATCTCCATTAACGAGGCCTCGGGGTTTTGGATGGTGATGCCTTTGGCGGCCAAGCCCAGGGCGGCGAAGGCGAAAACGCCGTAAATAAGAAGCCAAACGCCGGAAAGGGAAGTGGCCAGGGCCGATTTTTTGATGGCCTTAACGCTATTGCCCATGCAAATGCTCATAAAGTTTGAGGGATAGACCAACATCACCAAGGTCCCCAATACTATGCTGGAAATCCAGTAGGGCATGCCGAAGCGATCCTGGGGGGTGATGTAGGACTTCATCGGATCCGCGGCCACGCCCGCCGCGAACATGTCGGAAAGGCTCCCGCCGTAATAAAAAGCGACGATATAGATTAGGACTATTACGGAACCGGCCAGCATCAGGGCCGAGGAAAAACTGTCAACCGAGGCGACCGACCTAATGCCCCCGGTACAGACGTAAACGATGATTATGGCAAAGATAGCCGCCGAGCCCACGGTGGTGGTAATGCTTCCTCCCGAGGCCACGTTTACAGCGTATCCCAAGGTGCGTATCTCGGTTATTAGCCAGATGATATTGAAGGAAACGATGATCAAGGCGGTTAACATCTTGATGGGTTTGTTTTGGTAGCGTAGTTCCATAAAGTCGGAAAGGGTACCGAGGCGGTATTTTTTGGCCAAAGGCCAAACTTTTTCCGCCAAAAAGAACATTACCACGCCGGTAAACGAACATATAAAGATTGAAGTAAGTCCGATGACTCCAAAGTTGTAGACAAAGCCAACCCGACCGGTGAAGGTGGTGCCCGAATAAAAAGTGACGATCGTCACCAGGCCAACCACCATGGCGCTCATGGATTTGCCGCCAGTGTAGAAATCCTCAAAGGTCTGTTCCTTGTGGCGTCTTTTCAATCGGCCGGTGATGGTGGCCTTATAGGACAAGAAAAAGACGAAAAGGATGTAAATCCCCATCATGACGAAGGGGACGTTGGTTTTTAAAAGTTGGCTCTCAGGCATGGGGCGCGCTCCTTAATTGGCCTCACTGGTCGGCCCCGTTAGTTCGGGAGTCGCCGTAGGCGGCTTGGTTATTGTTTGCTAGCCTTTCCTGTTTGTCTTCGACGAAGTACATGATAAAGGCCACCACGATCATGCCCAGAGACAAACCGGTGGTTCCAACGATGAAGATCGGAAAACCAAAAACCAGACCGGGTTTGTTGTAAAGCAAATCCATCAGAGGCGGGACGATAGCGAAAAGGTATAAGATCATGACGACGCTTATACCGACTTTTCGTAGCATGCTCATATAAGGGCTCCTGATTAAAAGTTCCGGAAACTTTTTCGCGGCTGGCCATGGACCCGGGTTGTCCCATAGCCGACCGATAATATATATGGCTCGCCAAGGGGAGAGACGTCAAAGTCAGAGACGTTCGCGCTTAAGAGGTCATAACGGTTTACTCCTTGG
>JAITLH010000431.1 GCA_031277995.1 Deltaproteobacteria bacterium | reverse complement strand
CGACCCTCCTTTTATACACCCCCCAGCCAGCCCAAGGCCGCCTTGGGGCTATTTGGCCCGTTTACGGCCGACAGCCAAAACTCTGGCCCGGCGCCTTTTTTTACGGCCCCCAAGCCCAGCGGGCCCGAGAATCTTCTCGGGCCCGCTGGGGTTTTTTATGGTTTTTTGGGTTTAGTCGGTCAGGAGTTTTCTCAAAGTCGAGACGTCCGGGGGCGTGTCGCCGCTATAGAAGCGCACGATCATCAACCCGGCTTTTTTCAGGATGTAATCCCTGGCCCGGTCTTTGTTGGTGGGGGGTTCTTTGTCGTCCACGATCTCGACCACGGCCCTGATGTTTAACTTAACGTCGCAAACGACGAAACTGATGGTGGTGTTGGTTAAAACGTTTTCCGCCACCTTAAGGTGATCGGGGTTTTTGGAAATGACCGTGACCGCCGCCCGGCTGGTGACCTTGGGAAAGATCAAAAACTGGGTAAAGGCCGCCCGCAAAAGCTTATAGTAAACGATCTCCAGGGAATTTAAGAAGATGTTTTTCTGGTACGTCGCGTCCAGTTCCTGGACGGTCACCGTGACCTGGGAGGTCCCGGCCGTCTGGGCCGCGGTCGCGGCTTGTTTCATGACCCTGGGCAGCTGGGTATGGTCTATTTGTATGGGCGTGGACATCTGGGTTTGGCTGGCCTTTAAGACCCCGCCCCGGCCCTCCAATATGGACATGGGTTTGGCCGCCAAAATCGGCTCGGCTTTGGGCGCCGCTTCTTTTTCGGCCAAGGCCCCGGCCTGGGAACCAAAAGAAACCTGGGATTCCTCAAAGGCCTGGGCCAGGCTATCCTCGGCCTGGGACGGGCCCGAGGTTTCCAAGGGCGAAGTTTCCAGGGGCGAAGTCTGGACCAAGGTCTGGGTCCGGGGTTCCTCCCCGGCCGAATCGAGATCGGCCTCAACTTCCAGTATCTGCGCCACGTCCACGGCGCTGGCCGTAAGTTCAAACTCGGGCGCCGCCTCGGAAATGACGCTAACCGCCTGGGGTTCTTCGTCCGCCGCGCCTTTATGGACCATGCTGTCATCGAGCAAAAGTTCGCCCCCCGGCTCCGGCCAGGCGGCGCTTTGGGGTTTGGGCGACCCATGGCCCAGGCCCTCAGGCGTGGTCAAATCGAGCGTGGAGGCTTCCAACCCGGCCGCTTCCGGGGGTTTTTGGGGTTCCGGTTTTGGGGGCGGCGGCGAAACTGGCGGCGGCGCGACTGACGGCGGCGCGGCCGCGACCGACTCTTTTGCCGGTAACTCATGGTCGCTTTGGTGTTGGGCCGAGATCCTGGCCCCGGCCGCGGCGATTACCGCCTCCTCGACGACGCTGGGAATGACCTGGGCCGTGGGAATAATCGCGGCCGGCGAGCTAACGGGTTTTACGGGCACTTGCGCCTCGAGCGGGCTTACCGTCGGGGGCGCCGGAGCGGCCACCGGGGCCGGCATAACGGGCTTGGGCGCCAAAGGGGCTTCCCTAGGCGCCGCGGGCGGCGGAGGAACCAGGCCCGGGGCCGAAAAAGCCTCCTGGCTGGGGGCGGGTTTTAATTGGACGGCCCTAAAATTGCCCGGGGCCGGCGAGGCCAGGGCCTCGGGTACCGGGGAGGCCATGGTGGCCAAAAAGGGCGCCCCGGGAGAACCGGGCGTAAACTTCGAAACTATCCCCAGGGGCCCGGATCCCGGGCTTGGCGGGGGGCCGGCCATGGGACTGGCCATGGGGCTGGACGCCGGACCAATCGGGGGGCCTTGCGGCGGCGTTCCGGGAAACGGGGCGGTTCCGACCGGGGCTTGAAACTGGGCGCCGGGAAACTGGACGGGATCGGGAAAACCGGGCATGGCCCCCCCAACCGGGGCGGCGCCTTTGGGGAGCTTGGCCTTGTGTTTGGCGGCCAGCTTGGCCGCTTCCTTGGCCTTTTTCTTGGCTTCCTTGGCCGCCTTGGCCGCGAGTTTGGCCATCTTTTTGTCCGCGACCATTTCGTTGGTCACGCCCGGCTGCGCCGCGGCCGGCAGGCCTTTTTTGGGGGGCTTTTTCGCCGCGCCTGGCTTAAATTTTTTCGACAAGAGGTAGAGGAATATCAGGAGAAATAACCCGCCACCTAGATAGTAGACGCTCGACGTGTCACCGAACATATCACTAAAGATATTTAATACAGTGTCCATATCTCACCAGTTGGGGTTGGTATCCCGAAACGATTATCCATATCCTGGCCGGGGGCAAGAGAAACGATAAATATCGGGTAAATTAATATTTTAATCTTAGGTAGATACAAAATATTGGTCATTAGTCAAAATAAACTAGACAAATAACGAAACATATAAAATTTTAAGGCAATCGGGCCAGCAAAATATCGGTCGCTAATTTTTATGCCTTGGGCATTTTTTACTGGGCCTTGGTTAATGTTTTTGTGATTTTTTTAGCCCTTAGGGTACCCGGTTGAGTTTTTTGATTTTTTTTAGCCAGTTAAGGTAGCCGGTTAGTTTTTTTGAATTTTATTTTTGGCGCTTAAGAGTGGTCGGTTAGGTTTTTTGAAATTTTGTTAGCCATTAAGGGTGGTCGATTAGGTTTTTTGAGTTTTTTTAACCAGTAAGAGCGGTCGGTTAGGTTTTTTGAATTATTGTTAGCCATTAAGGGTGGTCGGTTAGGTTTTTTTGAGTTTTTTAGACCTTAAGGGCGGCCGGTTAGGTTTTTTTTGATTTTTTTGGGCCGTCGGTTATTTTTTCGGCACCGTTTTTTTCCTTAAGCGGATGGACTTGGGGGTGACCTCAAGCAGGTCGCCCGTGGTCATGTAAACGATGGCCTCGTC
>JAITLH010000361.1 GCA_031277995.1 Deltaproteobacteria bacterium | reverse complement strand
TAAGCTTTCAAAGAAGCTGCATCGGGATAACGAGGAGCTTGAAAACAAGCTCATGAAAAAAGAAAACGATTGCAATTTTTTCCTTCTGGAAAACGACCGGCTCACCAAAGACTATGAGGCTATGAGTTCCAACATGTCCAGCGTCAACAATAGGGTTGACGATCTGGAACGCAAACTGGTTTCCGAACGAAACTCGACCTTGACCCAGGAAAAGGAAGTGAGGAAATTGTCGTCGCTTCTTTCCGAGGCCCAGAGCAAAAACGTTCTCCTGGAACAAAAGATGGAAGAAGCCAGCGCCCACTTCCAAGAGGAGATCAAGAAACTAAACGACAAGCTGGGCGCCGACGCCAAACATGAGCTGTCCCTTTTAAGGAAAAGAGTCAAGATGGCCATAGGTCCTGAGTTGGAGGACATGGAAAACTTATCCAAGGAAAAACTTTCCACGGAATTGGCCAGCAATCTTAAAGCCTTGATGAGTAGGTTCGTGTCAAAGCTGCAGCAGGTCGGTCTTTTTTAAACCCCCAAAGTCGCGAGACTTACGGCAGGTTTGGGTTTTTCAACCCCCCCAAAGTAACGAACGTTGCGGCAGGTCAGGGTTTTTAGACAAAAAAAAGTCGGCCCTTTTTTTGTTAAAGGGCCGACCAATCGCGTTGGAAGTATTTTGGTACTTACTTTTTCTTAGGATCCGCAGCTGGCCCGGGTTGGGTGGCGGCTTGGGCTTGGGCGGCCGCTTGCGCCGCGGCTTGGTTGGCCGCGACCCTGGCTTTGAAATCTTCGCTCCATTTGGCGGCGTCCGTTTCGGCTTGGGTCACTTCGTTCTTTTTAAGATCCTTTTTTAGAGTGTCGATCGAGGTTTGGATGTTGGCCTGCATTTCCGGGTTATTGGTCCAAAATTCTTTGGCCAGTAGGTACCATTTGAGGCCCTGAACTTTGTTGGCTTCCATGCCTTCCCCGGCCACTGACATAATGCCCAGGTTATTCATGGCGGCCGGCTCGCCAAAATCGGCGGCTTTGGTGAATAGTTCTTTGGCCTTGGTCAGGTCGCGAGTTTGCTGATAGTTGCCGAAATAATAAAACCCTCCAAGGTTCATCAAAGCTTGGGGAAAGTTTTTGTCGGCGGCTTTTTGCAAAAAGTCGAGGCCCTTGGGAACGTCGGCGGTAACGCCCACGCCGTTTAAGTAAAGGTCGGCCATCTTGACTTCCGCTTGGGGAAGGCCTTTTTCGGCCGCTTTCTGGAAGTTTTCCAGGGCTTTTTTGTCGTCGGCGGTCGTGCCCACGCCCAGTTCATAGCAAAGGCCCACTTGGAAGATTCCCTCGGGCATGTCTAAGGCGGCGGCTTGTTGGTACCACTCCAGGGCTTTTGTAAAGTTGCGTCTGGGGTTGTTGTTGATGCCGCGCTCGTAGATGCTACCCAAAAGGATCATGGCGTTGGGGTTCTTATTCTTGGCTTGGGTTTCAAGCTCGGTCATCAGCTGTTGGACCGTCATGGTTTGCTGGGCCGGGGCGGTGGCTTCGGCGGTCTCGGTGGCCACGTCCGCTGCGCCCGCCGCGGGTTTGGGCGGGGTCAGTTGACCAGAAACCGAGGATTGGGCGGCGTCCCTGTTTTGGGCTAGGGCCATGGTGCCAAAACACAGGCATAGGCCTAAAACAAGGGTTAGGGTTGTTAAAAAATAACCTTTAGAAAATCTTTTCATTGGACTTCACCCAGGAAACCCTGGGCCTGACCCAGGGAAGTAAGCGGGTTGATTAAGGGGTTAGGTCGAAACCTGGAACCGGGTTTAGAGGGCCTTTACGGGTCTTGAGAACCGTCGGGGGTATTATACACCATTTTCAATCCGAAGGGCCGCCTAGGGCATTGTGGACCGTTTAAAAGGCATTTTCAAGAGGTATCTCAAATCGACCCCAAGGTTATTAACCCCCGTGGGTTTTAACCCCGACGGTTTTGCCGCGGCCGATAAACGAGGGCTCTTAAATGGCCCCTGGATTTTTAACCCCCAAGGTACCCGATTGACCAATAAATAAGGGGCCAGATAACCCGGTCAAACCGGGTCAGCCTGACCCCCTTGGTTTAAGGCTTCGTTTTTTTTCAGTCGTTAAGGCTGATGTTGAGGTCCTCAAACTGGATGCCCAGGGCCATGACGATCTTGCGGAGGGTGTCCATACGGCAGGGGCCGCCGTTTTCGACGCGCTCGATGGTCTGGGGAGAAAGACCAGCCTTGCGGGCCAGCTCAGACTTGCTGATGAGATGATCTTCGCGATACTTCTTGAGAGCCTGGATCGAATTGATGGTAGTCATTTTATTCCTCTTTTGCCTCTAAAAGATGGGGCGACTCCCATTTGAGGCGTTGTTGTTGACCGCATGGTTTTACGGCCAGTAGTTTATTTCTAGTTAAAAACTAGAAAAGTTTTGTTGATTTATTTCCCGTCCCCGAAGGGAAAGGTGCTTTTTTTTATGGAATAAAAACCTAAAAAAAATATTATTTTTAGGCCGTTTTCACTATCTTCTGACACAAAAACCTAAAAGAAAAAGTCTCAGAAGTGAAACTATTTAAAAAATTAATTATTTTAGACAAGTCTAAAAATGCCAATTAATCGAAATCTTTGACTTTAGCTAAAAACTTAATTTTTTATTGGTTTAAATGTCTAATTGAAATATTATTTTAGGGCCTTAAAGGAAAGTTTAGGAACTATAAGCGATGTACAATTATTTAACTATTTATGATCATTATTCTGAAAAAAATTGTCAACAAGTTATTTTAAATCATACATTAGCGGTTTGGGGTTTTCAGCTTTAACCAAGGTCAGAATCAGTTTCTTATTTCAGACTGTTTTGAGTTAAAAGTAAAACTCCCCAAATGTTTAGCTAAAATCATGAATAATTTAAAAGTCTCGTGTCCCCGCTGAGTAGATTTTTAACCGCTGTGTCGCTAGGATGTAGCCTCCTTAGCTCGTTGTTATCATTTTGCACCAATAATTTTTGAAAGTCAAGAAAATTTTTTGATATTGGAGTTTTTAGCAAAATAGTGTTTTTTTCTATTAGTAAGTTCTCAAAAATCTTTCTGGCGGTTTCCCTAGCTACCCTTAAGATTGGGAATCAAGTAAAGGTGATAAAGCATTAACCCTTGTCAATCGCCAGATATCGCGAGAAAATTTTTTTTACATCTAGTGGTAGTAAGTTCAACTGACTTTTAGATTTTACAATCAAAGCAGCCATTGAATTAATTTTTCAATCGCCTATTGCTAATGTTTCCATAATCAAGACTTGTACCTTGGCTAGCCCAATTATTTTTCATTTTTTTTTAGGTTGATATTTAGTATAAAGTAGTTTATTATAAATTCAAATCCCCGTTCCATATTACGGGTCAATTGCGCTCAATATTTCGTTTGAATGGTTCGGCTTAGGCTTTTAACGTTGCCTTGGTCCAGACTGTTTCAATATTTTTTCAAATCCTGATCCTCCTCGAAGGTTCATGGAACTCTAAAAATGGCCTAGTGTGGCCAAAATCACCTAGAAAGGTGAATCTAAGATAGTGAGGAAGAACTATGCAAAAGCCCGCACCCCTCTCATCCAAGCCCAAGTCTTCTCGTTTGGCTCCCTCCTCCCGTAAGAGGCCTCCAACCGACTCCAGCGTACCGTTGATCCGTATCAACTTTGACATCAGCCGTGCCGAGCATACCAAGCTGAAGATCTATGCCGCGAAGCTGGGGGTCAGCATGGCGGACATTCTTCGTTCCTACGTTACCAAAATCAAGCTCACCTCCGTCAAGTAAAACCCCTTTCGATTCCCTAGGCTTGGAGGACTCTACCTGAGTTCTTCAAGCCCGGCGGAGTCGTTGGCCCCTTTTACCGGCCGCGTCCAATCCTTGCCCTTTATCCCCCAACGCTCCCGATCCCACAAAAAGCCTTAAACGATCTAAGATCCCTCCAAAGGCCAAACCATTTTCGCTTAAACGCCAAATCTCCATAACCGTCCCAATAAACCCCCATAAAAAAAGATCCAGCCGATTCTTTCTCAAACCCAAGTCCAGTATTTTTCTCCCCAGGCCGAGAATATTTTTCCCATGTTGGGCATTTTACCAGAAACTACGGCTCTTTTCACGAAAAACTTTTCATTGGCGATTTTTGTCCCCTCGCGTTTTTATATATCCGTCTTTGCGCCTCCACTTGTCCGGAAACGACAGTTATTATCAAAAAAAATTTTCATTGGTCAAATTTTTCTCCCCCCGTTAGCCGCGAAACAATCTTCAATTTTCATTTGACCAGAAACGA
>JAITLH010000246.1 GCA_031277995.1 Deltaproteobacteria bacterium | reverse complement strand
AATTTTCCCGCGGGATATTTTGGCTGAATGATTCCAAAATTAGCAAAAAACTAAAGGAGGCTTATAACATGAAATTTATACCCCTAGTAGATCAAAGAGATGAGATGTTGCGGCAGCTTGTCAAAGAAGAAGGCATAGAAGAAGGCATAGAAAAAGTCGCGCGCAATTTGCTCTCAATGGGCTTACCCGTTGAAACGATCAAAAAAGCCACGGGTTTAAACGAAGCAACCATACGTTCTTTGAAAAAGGATATGCGGGTAAAGTAGGTCTTAACGTAGCTGCCAGAGGGCGGAGTTAGCCTAGATCTGCGGTATAAAGCAATCGGTTCGCGTCGTTAGGTATTTTATTGCCTAATATTTTTAACTACCCCAAAAAACCAATTCCCCTTGGCTAAAGCCAAGCCGAGGATGGGACCTAAGATCATTTACCGACCATGAGGGTTATATAAAATCGCCGAGGCTACCGATGCCATCATCTTGGGTCCATTAAAAATAGGAGCTTACGGGAATGCGGCCCAGGCGAACCAAAGGGCATCACATAATAAAGCCTTGAAAACGCGGTCACCGCGCGTTTTCAAGGCTTATTTTTTTAGTATCCATACAGAATATTATAAGTTATTAATGGATATAGAGAGGTAAGTTTGTGATTTCTATTGCCTACAGCGGTTAATGTCAAAAAATTGACAACCCCCATGGCAAAAAGCGTAGCTGGAACACTGTTCGCAGGCCTTAATGGGGAAGGCTTGGTTGCCCGGGGTTTTTAATCTCTCCCGTATCTTGATAAATTCTTCGCCGTTTTTCCAACCATCGGTCATGGTGGTCGTCTTAAGGTTGATCCCATTTAAAGAAACGTCGTTTAAAAAGGAACAAGGATAAAATAATAAATCTTCGGAAACAAAAGCGGAGAATCTGCCCGCCTCGCAAAATTCCGCCGTTTCCAGGACTATATTATCCTTAATAATCGTCAGATATGAGATCATGCAACTATCAAACCCAACTTTACAAGTTTTTAAGTTAGACGTCAGTTTTAAAAAATAGTTAATCTTCTCACAATCGGATAAACATAAAGATTTTGGCGAATGAATTGGTTTATAATTCAAAAAGACCACGGCGTTTATGTCTTTAAGAATATCTTGGCGATTTTCAAGTAAATCAATGGCCTTGGAAATGGTGGAATCACTTAAAAGATAGTGTATGTTTATCTTGATATTGAAGTTCTTGGCCTGGCCGATGACTTCCAAAGCTTCTGTATACGGTTCGTACCAACTTACGGCCATGGCTCCGCATAATTCCTTGGTGGCCCGGTAGATGTCATCGGTCATGCCTTGGCCGTTAGTCGTGTAAGACGGCACGATGTTACTTTCCCGGGTTACCCGTAGAATATTCGTAAATTCCGGGTGTTGATTGGGATTTCCCCCGCCCAAGGCCACTTGGGTGACCCCGACCTTTTTGGCTTGGTCGATAACCAGCCGGTAATCCTCAAGGGCCATGAATTTACCGCCCTTATGGGATTGGCGATAACAAAACTCGCAACCTCTCTCGCAAAAATTGGTTATCGAAATATCCAATAATTCCGGGCCAGAAACGTTATGGAAGGGATCGACGTCGTCTCGGCCATAACGAATAAACGTGCCATTTTCTTGGTCAAAAAATATAAAATAATCACTTTCTTTGTAATGTCTGCAAATTAAATTTGACATAAGATACTCCAAAAATACTAAAACGTTAATTTTATACGGTAAATAAATTTACCGGAGAGATTACCCTTGGCAAATTTATCAAATGAAGTTAAAAAAAATTTTTTTAACTTCATTTGTTACCGTTTACCTTAACAGGCCCACCGGCCCACTGGCCCACCGGCCCACTGGCCCACTGGCCCACTGGCCTTAGAGAAAAAAATCTCGGGCCAAAATTCGAGGAGGCCTAAACCAATCTTGAGTTTTTAAATTTTGACGCTTTATTGGTTAGGAATTTTTACTCAAATTTATAATCGCATTTTTTAATTTATTTGTAAACGGTTTTTTTGGGGCCTGTCATCGGCGCGGCTTATTTTGGGAAAAAAGGTTATCGCCACGGGCTTATTTTGGGAAAAAGGTTATCGGCGTGGGCTTTGGGGAAATTTGGCCCGCCCCCGGGATAGGGTTATTTGGCGATGTGGGCCTTGGGGCTTTCGGAGTCACGGGTTTGTAATTTGTGGGGAAGGTTTATATATTCGTGGGAACGAATGGTTTAAAATATAAATTACGAAGTGAGTAATTATGAAAAAACTCCCCATATCGGCGCAAAGTTTTACCAACGTGATTGAAGAACCATTATGTTTCCGTTGACAAGACGGAGCTGGCCTTTGATCTTATCGGGAACCATGGGGCCGCGTTTTTGTCCAGGCCCAGAAGATTTGGCCAATCGCTTTTTTTGGGCACCTTAAGGCAAGCGCTTATGGGTAAGGCCAAGCCGTTTGGGGGACTAAAATTCGCTAGACTGGGCTACGCCTTTGAAAAATATCCCGTAATCGGTTTGGATTTGGCCGCGCGGAGCGCTAGCCGGCGAACTTTGGGAAAGGCCATACGCGGTTTACTTGAGATGGCGGCCAGCGGGGAAAATTTGGAAAACGGAAGTTTATGCCCTGGCTTTAAAAGAATCGGTTCAAAAAATATGGCAAAAAAGTCGCCGTCCTCATTTGCGAGTACGATGACCCGGTCGCGGGCAATTTGGACGATCCTACCTTGGCCTAAAAAAACGCCAAGGCGCTTGGGGCTTTCTACCCGTCCTTAAAATCCGGCCAAGATTGGCTTCGTTTTGTTTTCGCGACCGGCCTTACCCGGCATGGGCCGGCATGGGCCGGCATGGGCCGGCATGGGCCGGCATGGGCCGGCATGGGCCGGCATGGGCCGGCACAGGCATGGGCTGACCGGCCTTAATTTTTTGAGGGACGTTAGTTTTGACCCAGCTTACGATGGCGTTTTTTGAGGAACCTAGCCAAGGGCGCCTTAACGGGGTGGTTTTTTCGCGGCAAACCGGCTATCTGACCATTGACAAAGTCAGCCTTAAGGATCAAAAAGAATTTTATAATCTTAAAGTACCAAATTTTGAAATAAAAGACTGGTATCACGAAGTTTTAAATAGCGTACTATCTAGATATTTAATAAAAGATTTTAACCAAGAATCTAAAGATTTAACAAAAGCGATAAAAAACAAAAATGGCGAGGCCTTTACCAACATGGTAAGCTCGCTATATACCTATTTGGCCGCCCAAAGTCAGCCCCATCAGACCCTGGGGGAGTCTATTTTTTCGCGGCCTACGGTGGGCTTACCGTAGGCGCTTTGGTCCCACGGGCCCCAATGGAAGTTGGGGCCGATTCGCTTCGCTTTTGACCCAAAAAGACGAGACTCCCGTGGCCATTAGGGTTATCCGGAAAAACCTCCAAAAAAAAACGCCCCCCGGCCGGGGGGCGTTTTTTTTTAGTAACTTTTTAGGGGGCCGTTTTCGGCTTTGAATTCCACGGTGTGGGTTTGTTGGGCCGTGGAACCCCAGGTGGCGCTTATGCCCACGATGGGGAAAGAAACGCCCACGTTTATGTCCCAGGCCGAGGCCGAGCGGCCCTCAAAGGTCATTTTTACGGAAGTCAGCTCGTAATTGGACTCGTCTTTAAGCGCGGCCTTGACTTCTTTTTTGTGGCCATCGGTGGCCTCAAGGTCGCGGCACCGGGCCAGGGCCTCGGGCTTAAGTTCGTTGGTGGTTTCCAAGGTAAAATCCGAGCCGCGGGCGCGGAATTCCCGCACCATGGCGTCGATTAGGTTCGAATCCAGGCCGAGGTTTTTTCTGGAGTATTGCCGAAACTGCGTTTCGGCGTAGGGGCCGGTGAATTTTAGGGTCGAGGTTTTGGAAGAGCCTTCCAAAATATTGTTGGCGTCGCTTTTGGCGGAACGGGTGACCGTGGAACTGGTGGAGGCCGAGACGCCCACGTTCACGCTTAAGGCCCCATCCTCGAAATCCAGGCCGGCGGTGACGGCCGTGTTCTGGCCAACGATTTTTCTGGTGCGCTGGTTTACTTCCGTTTCCGTGTCCAGGGCGTTTTCGAGGGCGTCCCTGGCCCCGAAGTTCGAGCTTCTTTCGTCATCGGTTTCTTGCTCTTGCGTCTTGGTCTTGCCGACGGCCAAGTCCACTTTCAATTGACCGGTTATGGTCGTGGTCGTGGAGATGGTCTGGGCGTTGGCGTCGGTTTGGGTGGTTCTTTGAATGGCGCCCGAGGCCTCAAAACCGGCCGTGAAAACTAGCCCTATGGAGGTGGAGGAATTATCCATGGCCTTGATTTTGTAAAGCTCCGCCTGGGCTTTTAAGGCCACGGTCGCGCCTTTGGAGTCGGAGATTTTAACGTTTTGGCAGTGGAGGTAGAGATCCTCGGGGGAGAAAGTTTTGTCGCTCACTTTTTGGAGAAAGGCCGCGGCGTCATCCTTTGACTTGAAATCAAGGGACAGGCATTGCTCGGTCGAGGCGGCCACGCCGAGACTGGCCTCAAGAACGCCGTTTAAAACGTTGGCCCCGCCGCCCAAGGCGCCCTGGAAGCCCCCGCGAATGGCCATCTGATAGACCCCGTTTTCGTCGCGGCCCAAGGAAAAACCATCCTTCATGGCCGCGCTAATGGCCCCCCCGACCTTGACCGCTCCCTTGACCACCCCGACGGAAAGGGACGCGCCCCGCTGGGAGGAAAAATCAATGGCCGAGTTGGGATCGAGCTGATCGAGCAAGGCCGAAAAACGCCGGCGATTGGTCTCGGAATGGACAATCTCGCGCATGGGTTTGGGAGTGTCTATGTAGACGTCCACGTCTTGGATTAGGACGTCAAAGGATCTACCGGCGTCCTGGCAAAAACTCTCAAGGACGCTTGGCCGATCGTCGGTATTGGTGACCATGGTGTCCCGGCTTAAGGGCTGATCGATGTTGGCCTCGATTAAAGCCCCGGCCATGGCCTTGCTCAGGCCGAAATTTTCCATGAGATTTTTTTCGATCCGGTTACGCATCCGGTCATCGCCTTGGCGCTCCCTCAAAGAAGTCTCGGCCTCCTGGAAAGTCTGGAAATCAAGGGAAGTGAAGGCGGCCAAGGTACTAAGCCTGGTGGCTTCGGTCAAAAGGCTTTGGGTTTTCGTGGTTAGGTCTTTCATGGCGTCGGAAAGGACGTCTTTTTTGTTCAAATACGCCTGCCTGGCGTCGGCCATGGTCTGGCGCTGGATCTCAAACAAGTTGGCCGCGCTACCCCTTAAAGCCAGGGCCCGGCCGGTGGTAAAATGGTGCCTTAGAAGCCGGCCTTCCGGGGATTTGACTTTGTCGAGCTTGACTTTGTGCATGGCGCGGTTTACGGCCTTGGTGGCGACGACGGCCGAACTTGAGCCAAAGGCCGCTTCCGTGACCAGGGTTTTGGCCGCGGCCCAAGGGGAATCGCCAAAATAAATCATCCCTTTGGCCACGGATTTGAGCGTCACGTCGGCGTCGTCGCGGAGCCGAACTTTTTCGCTGCTGTCTTTTAAAGCCAGGATCGTTTCCGACTTGTCGTCAAGGTGATATTCGGCTATGTCGTCGAGGATGGCCTGTTTTAAGGAATTAAACTTGTCCTGGAAGTCATCGGCCGTGGGATCGAGGGCCTGAAAATCTTTAAGTTTCTGAAGAAAACGAACGCCTTCTTCGTTTTTCTTGTGAAAACAAGATTCCATCATGTTCTTTATGTCTATGTGTTTTGGAAGTTTCAATTCTTTAAGGGCGTTAAGTTGGGCCTGAGGCGTATTGAGCACCTCGACGTTTCCGGACAAAACGTCTTTGAAACCAAGGACGCAATAGGCGATTCTTTCGCCGGAAACGCTTGAGGTATCGATGGTCCTGGTTTTGGCGTCCAAGGCGCCTTGGTGAACGAGAAACCGATAATTGTCGGCGAGCTCGCTTTTTCGGATCTCCGGGTCGGGGGAGCTCGGTTCCCCCGGTTTAAAGCCCAACTTATCCCAGTCCGGCGTGAAGGCGCTTTCCATGGCCGCGGCCAGGACTTTTCTGGACTGCTCGGCTTGGGCCTCAAGCCTGCGGACCTTATCCATCACGCCTGAAAGCTCCTGGATCTTGGCCGTGGAGATGTCCATTTGCTCATCGAAAGTTTTCGTCTCGGCGCCCTTGGTCTGAAAGTCCAATTTTTGCGAAATGGCGTCAAGGGCTTTGTCCACCTTGCCCCGATCCTCGGCCCTTTTGGCTAAGCCCTTGGTCAGGGCCCTAAAGTAAGCCCTGGAATTGTCGTCTTCGATGTTAAACTCAATGCTTGAGGACGTGAGCATGTTCCGAAGCATGGTGGTCATGGCCCTTTGGGCCATGAGTTTGGGGCTATGATCGGCCATGGCATCCATCACCGAGCCGATCTCGCTTCTGTTCATGATTTTCCCGCCCTTTTTGGCCAATTCGGCGGCTTGTCTCATGTCGGAGCCAGAAAGCGGGCCCAACTGAAACATGCCCCGAAGGACGTCGATCCCGCAGTTTTTAAAGGCCTCCGGTAAAAGGGCCTTAAAGGCTTCGAGATCTTGGTCGTTTCCCGCCAGGTTATTTTCCCGGACATAGGAACTCCAGGCCGTCTGGACCAATAGGGTATTGAAGGAATTGGCCACGAAACTTGGCCGCTCGGTATTATTGCCGGTGGTGGTGGCCGACAAAAGGTTAACCATCAACTCCGAGGTCAAATCGGAACCGCTTTTGACGTTAAAGGCGTCCAAAAGGTCCTGGGCGCCGCCGTCCTTTAACTGGGCGAAGGTCTGGCGCTTTAGCCTAGAATCGGTGTGGGCCGAAATGATCCCGTCATGTTCGGAGGCCGGGGTTAGGCTTAGCTTAATGTCCAGGGCGGTTCGATCCATGTCCGGGCGGGCCAGGAGCGCCGAATCGACGGCCTGGGCAATATCCTCGGCCGAGCCCCCGACCGAATCGGCCAGGGTTTTGGCCAAGAAGGTATCCGGCAACTCGCCCTCGCCCGCTGGGGCCTCGGAATTAATCAACTGGACCAAGGCTTCGCTGGCAAAAGACCCGGCCAGGGCGTTAGCCAGATTGGCCTTCTGGGTATCGTTTAGGGCGCCGGAGATCTTGGGGTCGATCCTTTTCATGGCCAGCTCCCCAAATTCCTTACGCAAATCGTCCCGGCGCTCGCCGATGGCGGCCTTGGCCGTCTGGGCGTCGTTACTTAAAAGTAACCTATCGGCCCGGCCTTCCAAGTTATCGAGTTTGGACATGACCGCCACCCCGCAGTAGGGGTCAGCCTCGGCTGGGGCGGTCACGTTGGCCGCGTCGGCCGTAATCTCGCCCAGCCGCTCTCGCGAGAACTGGGTAATCTTGGCCTCGGCCTCGGGCCTGGATCCGTGCCTTTCCATGACCGCGTCAAGGTTTAAGGGGGTGGCCTTGGGTGACTGTAATTCCTCCAATTGGAGGTCCAAAATTTTAAGGGCGATTAAATTCTTGGCCGTCTCGACTTTGGCCCCCATCTGGGCCTTTATCTCTTGGCCCGCCCGGGGGTCGTTATTTAAGCGGGTAAGATCGGCCTCGAGGCTCGCGTCCAGTTCTTCCAACTGCCCGACCGTCGAGGCGCCTTCCAAGAGATCGGTCGCCTGGGTCAAACGCTCTTGAACCTCGGCCCCAAAGCTTTCTTCCCTCCCCAGGCGAAACTCGTTAAAGGAGGCGATTTCCTTACTTAAAAACCTAACGTCCGGGCCTTCGTCGCTTAGTTGCGAGAGATACGCGGCGGCCTGGTTTTGGGCCTCGCTTAAAGTGTCGGTACTGATGTTACTTAGGCCCCAGTCGGTCTGGAGTTGGCGCATATTGGCCCCTTGGGCGATGGCCCCTTGGTCCAGCTCGGTCGCGGAGAGATTGAACAAATCGAGATCGTTATTTAAAATCCTCAAATCCTCATTGGCCGCGGGATCCGGGGTATCCATGGCCAGGCGAATCTCGATGTCGGCTTGGCGATCGATTAAAGGCGCCTGGTCCACCTGGGCCGGGATTAGGCGAAAATCCGAGGGGTTGGAAACGTTCTCCGTAAACTGGGAGTTTAGGCCGTCCATGGCTTTTTGCAAGAGCCGCTCGGCCTTGGGGGCGAGTTCTTTGTCCACTACGCCGTTATCGAAAATGGCGTTTTTTAGATCGTGAAGGATGTTTAGGGCCTCCCGCTGGGAGAGGGGATTGGCCTCAAGGGCGGCGCGGGTCGCCTCAACGTCAATCCCTTGGGCATGGCAGGCGTCCAAAAGCCCCGCGACCATTTCTTTAAATACCGGGACGTTATAGCTGTCGAGCGAGGAAGCGTTTTCGATGGCTTGCGAGAAAACGTTACTCATGATCACCATCTTGGCCTCTTCCCCGGCCCTGGCGGTGAGATCGAGTTTGGTCTCGGCGGCTTGTAAAAGCGTTTGGAGGGACTGGCTTAATTGGGTCTTGGCTTGCCTGGCTTCGCTTGGGGGCAGACCGGCAAATAGACTGTCGTCGGTTAAGATCTCGGTCTGGACCATCATCAAAATCGCGTGGGCCTGATTGGTCTGGTTGGGATCGACCCCGAGCCTCAATAGGTCCATGGCTTTGTTTAGATCCCCCGAAAAATCCTTAAAGGTCGAGGCGGCTTGGCCTTTCCCGGCTTGCGCGGCCATCGTGGACAAAGTCCTTAAGGGGTTAACCAGTATGTCCCTTTCCACCGAGTCAAGTAAGGGCCTAACCGAGTCGCTCGCGGGATCGCTGGGCAGATCGTTTCGGATCTGGGCCATCTCCGCCAAGGCCCCCTGGGTATCGATAAGGCCGCCCATGACCCGATCGGAGAGATTCGAGGCCTTGGCCGCCGCGTAGGCTTGCTCGCCCACCACCGGGCGAAGGCTGGAAAGTTTCACCAAATCGTCGTTTAGCCTGGTTCTTAAGGCTTCCCGCTGGGAGGCGCCGGGTAATGGGGTGGCGCGCGCGGCCTGGGCTTGGCGGGCTTTGCCCGCGTCGGTTGGTTTTTGGCCCCCGGCGGTCCTCGCGGCCCGGCCGCCCCGAGAAACGTCGCTTACGTCGGTCGCGATCTGCTGCGTTGGCCTTTGGGTAATTACCGTGTTACTCATAATCTTAACTCCTCAACTTGAGGTTAAACTTTCGCTAAACCAAGATAACCATTTACGCCCAACATACAGGCTAAACGCGGATGAAATCTTCCCTAATCGGAAGCGTTAATTGTTCGGCCGGCGCCGCGCCCTCGGCGCCCTCCCCGGCCAGGCCCTCCAGCCGGGCGGTGAAGTCTTCCCGAAGGACTTGGCCCAAGCGGTAAAACTCGTCAACCAAGTTTTCCAAGGTCGCCAATTCCAAGCCCGCGGCGGAGAACTGCCCGCCCAGATAGATCGAATAGTCCTCGTCGCCGTTAAAAATGACATAGCCGGGCGGCAAAGATCCGGGGGCCAGGTCTTTGAGTAAATCCCACAAAAATTCCGCCTGAACCGCCTCGCTCGCGCCCTCCAATGACAAAAGGGGCATGGAGAGGTTAAAAAAGACCGACTCAGACTCGTCCGGGTCGGCCCATAAGGTAATGAGGGCGTCGGGGGCGACCGACAAAACGCCGATCCCATCGCCGTCCAAAGGCGGAAACAAGGCATTGCCGGCCTTATCCAAAATCGCCGTTATTATCTCATTGGCATTCATGTTCTCTCCTTTAAGAGTCAATATCGCAAAAAAAACTAAAATTAATCCAGGGCCCTTAGGGCCAAGGCCCTAACTTAGGAGGCCCAGGCTCAAACTTTGGCGCCAATCCCCGGCTTACGAATAAGGCCCAACCTGGCCCCCCGGGGGGGCGGTGAAGCGCCCCAAAAAACCCAGGCTCTCCCCCCTCGAAAACC
>JAITLH010000199.1 GCA_031277995.1 Deltaproteobacteria bacterium | reverse complement strand
CCAGACATTGCCCATGTCGTAAAACAACACCCCGAAGAGGCCCTGTTCGGACAGAAGGGGAAAGGTCAATTCGAAGTTTAAGACGAGCATTTTCTCGCCGCCGATGTTTTCGCCGGTTATGGGATCCTTGGGCGAGATCTCGTACCAATCGTAACCGCGAATGGAGTTTATGCCGCCCAGCTGGTATTTTTCATAGATGGGTAGCCCGTCTCTTTTGTAGGGAGTGACGTACCCTATTTCGGCGTGACCCATGATGGCCCAGCCCGGTAAGGGCGTAATGGGGATCCAATGGGCGTACTCAAGCTCGTAGCGATGATAGGCCGTGTCGCCGCCAAATAGGGGCGTGGCCACGGTGTAACTGGCCCGGGCCGAGGCCCCGGCCGTGGGCTGGAAGTAGTGGTTACGGGTGTCCCTCATAAGCGATATGGTAAAGGCGCTATTTATGGAATTTCCCATCATGCTTCGTAAGTAAGCCGAATAAACCGCCCCGGGATTGGTGATGTCGATCCTTTCGTAGGAATAGGTACCGGTTAAGTAGAAGCGCTCGAAAACCGGGTAACCGGCCCTAATGGATCCGCCCACCGAGTCCTTTTCAAAGTAATCGTATTCGCTTTTATACTTAAAAATATTAAAACCGACCATGAGGGGGATGTCGAAAACCCACGGGTCGGTAAAGGAAAAGTCAAAGTAGTTGTTGCTGGAACCGATGTTGGCTTCCAAGGCGATGCGCCTACCGTAGCCAAAAAGGTTATCCTGGGTTATCTTCATGACCCCAAAAATGCCGCTGTAGTTACTGTAACCGGCGCCGATCTGGAAAGATCCCGTGGGCCTTTCCTTAACTTCCACGCGCATGTCCATGGCCTCGGGATCGTCGGAGGGTCCGGTCACGATGTTGACGTCCTCAAAAAACCCGCTTCTCATCAAGTTATTTTTGCTTACCAGCAGTTTGGAGGAGGTGGTCAAATCCCCCTCGGCCACTTCCAAATGGCGGCGGATGACTTTGTCCCGGGTTTTTTCGTTACCCACGATGGTGATGCGGTTATAGTAAACCAGCTGCCTGGGCATGACCATGATGGTGACGTCCAAACGGTTTTCGGAATCGGGTTCGCCGTATTGGGGCTCGACCACGTTATAGGCGTAGCCCTTATCGGCGTAGTAAGTTTTGAGGGTATTGACGTCGTTTTGGAGCAGTTCGCTGTTAAACCACTTCTCGCCCGGCAGATCCAACATCCTTTTCATCTTGACCGGATCGTCATCTTCCAGTAGGTCCCCGTCCAAGGTCACCTCGCCCACCATAAAGCGGGGCCCCTCATAAATGGGAAAGAGGATGTCGAAGCCGTCCCCGTCTTCGGAGACGTTTATGTCGGGTTCACCGACCCGGGTTTGGAGAAAACCGTTTTTGGCGTAAAACTGCTCCAAGATCAAAGAGTCGTTGGCCAGTTTTTCCCGGTCCAGTTTGCCGCTTCCGGTAAGCCAAGAAGTGAAGGCGCCCCTGGTTTTGCTTTGGATTTGCCGCCTTAATTTGCCGTCCGAATAAAATTCATTCCCCTCAAAATAGATTCTCCTAATGTACATCCGGCCGCCTTCGTTAATGTTAAAAACCAACTTGGCCCGGTTGTCGTCTCCCGGCAATAATTCGTAGGAGATGGCCACCATGGGGTAGCCCTTGTCGTTATAGAACCTGGTTAAATTCGATACCGCCGTGGTCATGAGCTGGTCGGTCGCGACGTCCATGGGCTTTACGCCAACCTCGTCCATAAGGTCGTCTTGATCGTACTTGGTATTGCCTTGGAAAACGATGGAGCCGATTTGGGGACGCTCGGTTACGATGAATTTGACCGCCTTACCACCGGAGACGTCGGTCGCTTCGACGGTCACGTTTTCAAAATAACCCATCGAGTAGAGGCGCCTTATGTCGGAAGCCGCCTTGGCCTCGTTGTAGGTGCCGCCGACCCTAATGCGCAGGGTATTAAGGATGGCTTGGTTATCGACCATGGCGCTCCCGGTAATCTGAACCGAGGTCACCCTGGCCCCGCCGCCAAAGAGGTGGTCGGTGGTCATCAAAACCAACCTCTCGGCCGCCTGGGGCAAATTCTCCGGCGTGTTGGCTTGCGTTGACATTTCCCCGCTGCCCTTAAGGCCTTGGGACAAAGCCCTTAATTCCGCCGTCAAGGTAAAGTAACCCGAACTGGACCTGGTCATGCTCGGTAAGAGAAGGAAATCAGCCCCCAACTGCTTGGCCTGGGCGGCCACGGCCTGGTCGCTCATGTTAAGGACCTGGGAACCCAGGCTTAGGGGGACAAAGCCTTGCGTGTTTAGCCCGTTGACCGTAACGTCAAGCAAGCCGCGGCTTAGGTTATCCAACTGCTCTAATTGAGCGCCGGTGACGCCAAAAAGCCTATAGGGCGACACGGCCACCTTTTGCCCGGTTTGGGCCAGGGCCAGGGAGGTCTGGAGGATCAGCGCTAACGCGGCCAGGATACCTACTTTGACAAGGGTTCTTTTGAACATTCGATTTACTCCGCGCGATGTCCCGCGCCCGGGCGACCACGAATTCGGGAAGTCGCGGTTAGTTATCTCGATTAACCACGAAGGGTTATGATAACACTTCTCTTTTTCTGACTAAATAATTTATGTCAAGAACTTAAAAATAAAGATAAATATTACTTGGCTAAGCCGGGGCGGGCTTAACCGAAAATAATAAGGGTCATGGGCGACCAAGGGGATGGTAAATACCCAAGATCGCTTTTACTTAAAACCTTAACCGGGTTTGGTTAACGTCATCCGCTTCCCCTGGCGGCCTCCGGGCCTTCCCAAGGCCTTAACTGGCCTTCAAAAAGTTCCAAACAGGTATCCATCATCCTGGCCAAGCGTTCATTGTGGGTGACCACGATGGCGCTAAGATTTCTCTCGCTGACCAGCTGGCAGATAAGGTCGTTGACCATGGCCGCGTTGCGGTTATCCAGATTGCCGGTGGGTTCATCGGCCAAAAGGATTCGCGGTTCCATGATAAGCGCCCTGGCTATGGCCACCCTTTGTTGCTCGCCGCCCGAGAGGGCGCCGGGCCGATGGCCGACTCGATCCGCCAGGCCCACGCGCTTAAGCACGGGCCCGGCCAAATCAAAAGCTTCTTGCCTGCCTTTGCCGCTTAGTAACAGCGGCATGGCCACGTTTTCCAGGGCCGTGAAATCCGAAAGCAGATAGTGGAACTGAAAAACGAAGCCTATTTCTTGGGCCCGCCAATGGGCCAAATCGTTTTCGGACAGGGCGAATAAGTCCCGGCCCATGGAATAAACGTTACCGCCGGTGGGTTTATCTAAGCCCCCCAAAAGATACAGCAAAGTCGACTTCCCCGAACCCGAGGCCCCCAAAATAGCCATGGAACGGCCCCGCTCAACGGTTAGGTCCAAGGCGTTTAAAATGACCAGCTCCTCGCTCCCGGTGGAAAAGACCTTGTTTAACTTTATGGCCTCCAATAAGGCCCGGCTTTGATCGGCCTTGGGCATGGAGGGCGTCCCAATCTCCCGGCTTATGGGAGGCTTTGAGCCCCGGGTGCGATTGGGGCTGGCCTCGGACCCGGCCTTGGCCCTGGGCTCGGCCTTGGTCTCGGCCTCGGACCTGGGTTCGGCCTTGGTCTCGGTGAGGTTCGCGCCCGTCTGGGAGGTTTCCTCAGACATTTTTTGGGGACCCCGGGCCCCATATGACCGGCTTTAATTCGCTTGGCCAGCCAAAAGACGAGAGCGTTGGGGCGCCCCGGTCATTCATAACGAAGGGCCTCCACGGGGTCCATTTTAGCCGCCTGCCTGGAGGGGTAGAGCGTGGCCAGGTAGCTAATGAGTAAGGAAACGAGGGTTATGGCCACGATCTGCAAGGGTCTCATCTCGACGGGCAAGGTGCTCATTAAGTAAATGCCCGGGGGCAGGGAAATGAATTCATAGCGTTGCAACAACACGCAAATCAAAATCCCGAAGATTAAACCGCCCAGGGTGCCAACGGAGCCGACTATGAGGCCCTGTATGGTAAAGATTCGCCTCACCTGCCCGGAGGTGGCCCCCATGGCTTTGAGGATGGCGATGTCTTTGGTTTTTTCCGTTACCATCATAATCAAGGTTGAGGCGATATTAAAGGCCGCTACCAAAATTATTAAGGTCAGTATGACGAACATGGCCGTTTGTTCCAATTTTAGGGCCGAAAAAAGGCTCATGTTCATCTGCATCCAGTCCCTGGCCCAGTAATCTTCCTCGCCGATGGTACGCAAAATGGCGTTTTTTATTTGATCGGCCCGATAGAGGTCATCGACGTAGATCTCGATTAGGGAGATCTCGTCGCGGTTCATGCCCAGCAAATCCTGGGCCTCTTCCAGGGAGGTAAAGGCCACCCTGGTGTCAAAGTCGTAATAGTTGGCCTGAAAGGTCCCGGCCACGGTAAAGACCCTGTTTAAGGGGGTCCGGCTACCCAAGGGGGTGATTCGGCCAAAGGGCGAAATGAGTTTAACCCTGGATAGGGTTTGGACGCCCAAAACGTAGCTTAGCTCCCGGCCAATGATAATGGGCCTTTGTTTGGGGGCAGAGCCAATGTCGTCACCCTGATCGGATAAGGGCACCCCTTCCCACAAGGCCTCGGGGTCCAGATACTGGGGCCGCCCAAACTCGTCCGGGGGAATGTCCCAGGGCGGTTTCATTGGTTGGGTGATAAGGTTCTCCTCGGCGCGCTCCGACAAATGGAGCTGCTCAAAAAACCCCGTGTCCCTGGCCACGATCGGGTCCAGGCCCATTAATAAGATCCCGCTGGCCCCGCCCGTGGAACTAATCATGACCTGGCCGTTTACGAAGGGCACGGCTTTGGCCACTCCCGGAACGGATCGAATTTTTTCGATTAGTTCCGGCCAACCGGTCATGGGGGCGTCGGCCCTATAGACGGTGACGTGGGCGGTTAGGCCCAAAAGCTTGGTAAATAGGTTCGTCTCAAAGCCGGCCAGAACCGACAAAACCACGATCAAGGCGGCCACGCCCAAACCCACGCCGCCCACGGCCAAAACGGAGATTAGGGACAATAGAGAGTTTCGTCTCTTGGCCCTCAAATACCTAAGGGCGATACTTCTTTCGATACCCATTTAAATGAGGCCCATAACCCTCTCGGATTAATCTTCGGGACGCATGCTGGGAAAGAGTAAAACGTCCCTTATCGAGGGGACGTCGGCCAAGAGCATGACCAAACGGTCAATGCCCACGCCCTCGCCGGCCGCCGGGGGCATGCCATACATGAGGGCCCGGACGTAATCCTCGTCCAAAAACATGCTCTCCTCGTCGCCGCTTTCGCGCTCGGCCACCTGATCGAGAAAACGCTTGCGCTGGTCGAGGGGATCGTTTAACTCGGAAAAGGCGTTGGCCAACTCGCGGCCCACCGCGAAAAGTTCGAAACGATCGGTCAAACTCGGATCCGCCTCGTTTCTCCTAGCTAAGGGGCTTATGTCGGCCGGGTACAAGGTAATGAAGGTCGGGTTTAACAAGGTCGGTTCCACGGCCAAATCAAAGATCTTGGCCAGGATCTTCCCCTGGACCCTTTCCTCTTCCATGTCCACGCCAAGGTTCGCCAAAAACTTTAAGGCCAAATCCCGGTCAGCCAAAGCTTTTCTGGGTAGGCCCGCTATTTCCACTAAGCTATCGGCAAACGATAGCCTTTTCCAGGGCCTGGTAAGGTCCACGTCTTCGCCCTGGTAGCTTATCTTGGTGGTGTTTAAGACCTCCAGGGCCACGGTCTCGATAAGTTCCTCGGTAAGATCCATCAGCTCAAAGAAGTCGGAATAGGTCTGGTAAAACTCCATCATGGTAAACTCGGGATTATGCTGGACGCTTAAACCCTCGTTACGAAAGTTCCTGTTTATCTCAAAGACCCGGTCAAAGCCGCCAACCAAAAGTCTTTTTAGATAAAGTTCCGGGGCCACCCGCAAATAAACGTCCACGTCCAAGGCGTTATGGTGGGTAACGAAGGGTTTGGCCGCGGCGCCGGTGGGGATGGGGTGCATCATGGGGGTCTCGACCTCCATAAAACCCTTTTTTAACATAAAATCCCTAATGGATTTGATGATCTCGACCCTTAACTTAAAGACCCTTCTGGAGTCTTGGTTCATGATTAGGTCAAGGTAGCGGCGCCGGTACTTAAGTTCCACGTTCATCTCGTGGTATTTTTCGGCCAGAGGCCACATGTTCTTGGTGACCAATTCGATCTCGTTTACCGAAACGGTCAATTCCCCGGTCTTGGTCTTAAACAAAACCCCGCTAACGCCCACGATGTCGCCAATGTCAAATTTTTTGACCAGATCGTACGTTTCCGGCGAAAGCCTATCCTTGCGGGCGTAGATCTGAATCTTCCCGGAAAAATCCAGTAGGTCGAAAAAGATCGACTTGCCGTAGTCGCGCTTGGCCATTAACCTGCCGGCGATCTTGCGGCTCTCGTTTTTCTCGGTGAGCGCCTCCGCGCTTAGCTCCCCAAACTCGGCCCTCACGGCTGTAACCATGTATTGGGGCCTAAAGGTATTGGGATATAAGGGGATCCCGGCGGCGGCCAAGTCCAAGGCTTTTTGGATTCTGGCCTGTATGACCGGGCTCCGTTCGGAGAGTTCCTCGGTCGATTCGCTCTCGCTAAGGATCGGGGATTCTGGGGTTTTTTCCATGTTAAGCGGTGACACCTAAACCGTCTCGGCGAGCGCCCAAGCCCCATCGCCGAAAAATAATTAAAAAAACGTAAACGAAGCGCCCAAACAAAAAAAGGCCAGAAGATTTTAGCCGAGAAGGACGCGATTATCAACAAAAATACGACTAGGGCCTCAAATTAAGCCCGCCCCCCACGGGGCCCCATAGCCAAACTTACTTAAAAACCCCCAACCACCCGCTGGCCAAATGGTTGGAAATTAAAAACTTTTAAAAAAGTTTTAAATTTCTTTGCGCCTGGGACCTATCCCTGGACCTGGACCTGGCCCTGGCCCCGGCCCTGGACCTGGGCCCTAATCCTCGTCCTCGTCATCGTCCTCATATTCCAAGTCGCCTTCTTCCTCTTTCCACTCTTCCAAGAGTTTGGTGAGTTCGCCCAAAAGGCCTTCAAACTTGGTTAGGGCGGCTTCCACGTTGGCCAAATCGTTATTGCGGCCCATAAACTCCAAATCCTTGGCCGCGTCCATGACGTCGCCAGGGGAAAATATGCCCACCACGCCCTTTAGGGCATGGGCCTCGGCCATGATCTGTTCGGCGTTTTTGGCGGCCACGGCCGTTTGCAACGCTTTCAATCTCGAGCTGGAACTTTCCATGAAAAGATCGATGCTTTCAAAGATCAACTCATTGTC
>JAITLH010000157.1 GCA_031277995.1 Deltaproteobacteria bacterium | reverse complement strand
TTCGATCCCAGCGACTCGGCCCCAAAAGCTCCCAGCCCAGAGGGTAAGACCGATTTAGGGCCCCCGGCTTTCGAATCCCCGGGCGATTTTGGGGAAAGCCCTGGCCAAAGCCCAAAAGCGCCCCTTGGCGAACCCCTTAGCCAACCTCTTCGCGAGCCCGTCCTCCCCGGGCGGCCCGGGGAGGACGGTGAGGCTGGGGAGCTTGGGGACTCTGGGGAAGAAGCCGAGGAAGCCGAGGATGGGGGGCCTTTGGAGCCGTCAAGTTTGGAGCCCTCAAACTTGGGGCCGGATTACCTGGGGGAAAGGGAGCTTTTGGGCGAGCTGGAAAAATTTCCCACCATAAGGCCCAAAAGAAGTAGGGCCTTAAGAAAGGAGATTCAAGGTTTAGGGAAAGTCATAGATTATTTGCGGCTGTTTTTTCTGGCCAGGCTCTTGGAGGTGGAAGAGGCGGTTTTGTCTTGGCGGGGCCAGGACGAGGCGCCCTTGGAGGCCCCGGAACCGCTTTGGGTACCCGATCCTCCGCCGGCGAGTTTAAAGGGACGTTTTGACCAAAGGGTGGTGGCGGCCAAGGGGCCGATGAATTTAAGCATCAAGTATAGGCGCTGGCTACTTTTCTTTTCGCTTATTTTGATTGCCACGGTCACGGTTATTTGGCTGGAAAAAAACAAGGTTGGCCGGGTGGGGCTTATAAGGGCCTATAACGGCCTTAGCGCCCCGGTGGTGGTGACCGTTGGCGACTTAAAGCAGCCCGTCCCGGCGGGCGCGGCCGTGTCGTTTAACCGGCCCCGGGGGGAATTTACCATAACCAGCCAATCCCCCGAGGGTTTTATCGAAAATTTGGAGGACATACCCGAGCTCGAGCGGGGCCAGAATTTGGTTTACAACGTGGCCGGGGCCAGTCCCTTGTTTGAGTGGGAAGCCGTCTATTCGTTGGACAAACCCGACGGGCCCCCTTTGACCCGTCGCCAGGGCGCCCCCAGGCTTTTGACCACCGACGCGGATTACGTTTTAACCGATCCGCCCACCTCGGCTAAGGTCAATCCCAATAAACCCATAAAAAGAGTCCTTTCGGCCCTCTCCGGGGTTCATCCGGCCAGGATGCTGGATCTTTTGGAACCCTCGGAACGCTTGCCGGTAATCGAGGCCCAGGCCCGCTGGAATAGGCCGGGCAGCCTGTGGACCCCTTTGTGGTTGGATCTTTTGGCCACCAATAGCCCCAAGGCCGCGGCCATTCTTTTGGGCCGGGTGGGCGATTTTCCCAAGGACCCCTGGACCTTGGGTTATTTATTAAAAGTCCTGGGCCCGGATCGCCTGGTGGGATTATGCCTGGAGCTGGAAGCCCTAACCAATAACGACCATAACGATCCCGACCTGGCTTATCTGGCTAGCTTATGTCTGCCCTCCGACCGGAGAACGGCCCGGCTGGGGGAATTACTGAAAATCTGGCCCAACCAACCTTGGCTTAACCGGGCGGCCGGGTGGGAACTCTTCGCCCGGGACGATTTGGAAGGGGCCCTATGGTATCTGGACCAAGCCTTTGAGCACGATCCCTCAACCCTTCTCCCGGAACTGGAAACCCTAGCCAGGCTTCGGCATTTGCACGGCCTTCCGGCCTCGATCTTGGCCGAGGAATTTAACTTCTGGGTCCCGGGCCTGGTTACCTTAACTAGCCGCGAATCGGCCAACCGAAGGGATTACTATCGGCTCTCGGCCTTGGACCAACCGCCCGATTCCACCCTCTCAATCCAGGACCAAGCCTACGTCTTATTGGACCATGGGGAGCTCGAAAAAGCCCTTTCGATGATAGAACCCGGCCAACTAAAATCGCGCTTTATCCGCTTGGCCGGGGCCTCGCAAGGGGCCACCGAAGATCTAATCGAAACGGCCCTCGCCCTTCCCCCCGACCAGGGTCTCGATCGGGACACGGCCTGGTCCATGCTGGGTTTGGCCATTAAGCGCGATCGCCCCACCGTCGAGTACCTAAAAGTCATCGCCAAAACCTCGCCCCAGCCCGGCCACCAAATCGCCAAGGCCATCGCCGAAGGCGATTTGGATTCCCTAGAACCCCTAATAATCGGCCGCGAGGCTTGGCTCCAAGGGCAGGCCTGTTTGGCCTTGGAGATAGCCAATCTGCCCTTACCGGAAAAATGCCCCCTAAAGGCCCGGGGCTTTCTCTTCGTTGGCGAAAAACCTTACCTCGCGCCTTTGCCCCATGACCCCAACCAAACCGACCATGAGATAAAACCCCCCACCTTTGAAGCGTTGGACTTGCCGCCCAAAGCCAATGGCCAAAACTCGGCGAATTTTGGCCCTCCGGGTTTTGATTCTCCCGATTTTGATTCTCCCGATTTTGACCAGCCAAACCCTTCCGGACTCGATAACCAAGACGGCCAACCCGATTCCGACGACTCGGTTTAGGCCCCCCCAAATACTCCCCCACCTTTGTCGGCGAATCGATTAAGGGCCCCCCTAAATCGCTCGGGCCTTAAATGAGCCTTTTTTTTAAACGCGTACTTAATTAATCATGGGGCCAATTAAAAACGCGCTGGGCTTTTTTGACAAGCCGAGCTTACAAGATTTGCCTTTGTAAAACCCTCGCCATATTCCCCAGAAAAAAGGTTAAAACCCGCTCCCGGGGCGCTTAACCATTCCCAAAAAATCGACTAAGCCCCCAATATCAAGACATCTTTTTTTAATCCCCTCCCCTCGGCCAAAGGGCCCCGTCTCGGCCGGGGCCCTTTGGCCGCGCTTACGCCAAGACTTTTATTTGAAAGTAAGCCGATGGCCTTACCATTGGCTTACTTTAACTCCAGGATTGGGGCATTTTTATCGTGGCAAAGCCCAAAAGGCTTTTAATCGCGAAATTTTCGGGAAAATTTAGTTTCAAGTGAAAAAACGAAAAATTTTTTGATAGTTAGGCGTGGGGAAGGGTGAGGTTTACAATCTGGAGTTAAGAGTTAGAAAAAAAATTGTTTATTGCAAACTAGATATATTTCAAAATAATTACATGCATTTATCAGAAAAACGCGACATTTTTGAGGTTCGAATGAGTCGTAATACTTCTTATTTTTCAATCCGAGCTTGACCGAATCGCTATCTATCTGATAAAGTAAACTTAAAAGTTTTAAAGTCAAAACTTAGACTTAATTCCCTAACTTTTTTCCGAGGCCATCAATTTTATCAATAAAACTCTATAGTTATCTTGATGGTCATTTGACCGTCCCTTTTTTAAAACGCAAGTCGCGAACCGTCAATTGGGAGTCGATTTGAAAACGCCATTTTCCCAACCCAAACGTCCCAAAGAAACCTTGGCCTTGTGGCTTTGGTTAATTTTTTTGTTCTAGCGAAACAAGGTTCAGGATGAACTTACCGGATCCGATATTTATCTTTTTAAACGGGGATTTCAATCCCCCGGCCGACATGACCCCCTTTCCCTCGCCCTCCGCCTTGGTCATCGCCGTGGACGGCGGCGCCTCTCACTGCCTCAAACTGGGCTGGCCCATACACGTCCTAATCGGCGACATGGATTCGCTCCCCAAAGCCACCCTAAAAAGGGTAAAAAAAGCCAATAAAGAGCTGGAAATAGTTCTCTTCAATACCGAAAAAGATCAAACTGACTTTGATTTAACCCTGGAATACATCATCAAAAAGTATCCCAATTTCGGGCGCATCGAGGTCTACGGTTCTTTGGGCGGGCGTTGGGACATGACCGTCTCGAATCTCCTTTTGCCCTGTTCGGAACGCTACCTCACCCCCATACGCCGCTCCCGGCTTAATAAGGGCCAAACCCTGGCCCCGCCCATAATTACTTTTAGGGACGGCTACTGGTCGGTTCTTCTATTGTCCGGTCCCGGCTGGACGGTCTTAAACCCCATTCCCGGTAACCGCAGGGTCTCCCTAATCCCCATCTCCCCCCGGGTCACCCGGGTTAGGCTTTCGGGCGATTTTAAATACCCCTTAACCGACGAGGATCTCCTAGTCGGCATGACCCGCGGCATCAGTAACGAACTTGGCCCCGACGGGGGCAGCGTTTTTATCGGCTCGGGCCAACTAATCGTCACCGTCTCGCACGTCCTGGTCCCGGGCCCGGTTTTCAAAAAGACCCCCGAGGCCCTAACGGCCTTTAAGCCCTCCGCCCTCAAGGCCGCCAAAAAATCCGCCTCCGCCAAAGCCCCGGTCGCCAAGGCCCCAACTCCCAAACCCTCGGGCCAAAAAACTCCGGCCGCCAAAACGGCGGCTCCCAAACCATCAACCACCAAAACGGCGCCCCCCAAAACGCCCCCAAAGAAAACCCCCGAGGATTCCCCCAAAACCGCCCCCAAAACCAATGGCCAGCCCGCGTCCAAGGCCTCGGCCAAGCCCTTGGCCAAGGGCGCCCCCAAGGCCCCAAGCAAGGCTTCAGGCAAGGCCCCAAGTAAGGCTCCGGGCAAGGCTCCAAGTAAGTCCCCAGGCAAGTCCCCAGAAAAGTCCACGGATAAGCCCCCGGCCAAAAAACCCTAAGCCAACGGCCCCTAAGTAAAGACTTCCAGCCAATGGCTTTTGGCCAAAAGCCCGGGGCGAAAGACTTCCGGCCAAAAAATTTTGGGTAAATATTCCTAAATAACGCCCCTGACCAAAACCCCAAAATAGCCCCAACGCCAACGCTAGGGCACTCTTACTCCCGCTTGGCCCCTCGCGCCTCTCCTAGGCCCGAATTTGACCGATTACGGGGCAAGTTTTGGCCGACCTCCCCTCCCCGTTTTGGCCCTTTTCCCCAAACCCCCCCCACCGCCATCACCCGGGAAAATCCCCCCAGCGCGCGGGCGCGATTTTGCCCGCCGCGAGTTTTGGCCGACCTACCGGAAGAACTTTTTTTCTCGCTCGCATTTTTTTTAGCTTCAATCCCCCCAAATAACCCCCGCGCCCGGCGCGGGGGTTATTTGGGAACCGAGTTCACGATGGCTTGGCTGACGACGTCCTGGGCCAGGGCGCCCAGCCAGGTTAGGTCGATGTTTTTGGCGGGGGAATCGTCGGTCGTGAGGGCGAAAACGAAGTCGCCATCGTAGGGGGTAAAGGCCGGGTAGATGGAGCGGGCGATTCCGGCCGAGGCCATGATGGCCAGTCGGTGGAGATCAAGGGGGCTAAGGAAAGCGTCGGTAGCCAGGATTATTAGGACCGTATTGGTTGGCCCGGGCTCGTCCTGGGCGTAACTTAGAAGGGTTTGAAAGATTTTTTCCCGGGGGGCTATTTGGCCTTTTTGGCCGCGGCCAATTTTAAAGCCCGAAAGAACTTTCCCGGTTAGGGGGTCAATGACGCTGCCAAAGGGGTTAACGGCGGCCAGGGCGGCCATCTTGACTTTATTGACCTCAAGGCCAAAGGAACCCAGGCCCGAGGGACTTGAGCCATCAAGGCCCCCAAGTTTTCCCGAGCGGGCCGAATAACCCACCCCAAAGGGCCCGGAGCGGACCGGGGAGCTTGAGGCGGCCTGGGCGGCTTGGTAACCCATGAGTTCGTCAGGCAAGGTTCCCTGGGAGAGATTTAAGGGGTAATCAAAAATCACCGCGGCCGGGACCAAGGGGATCTTGATTACGTCCAAATCCAAGCCAAAGCCATTTTCCCTTAAAAACCTAACCACCCCGCCGGCCGCGGCCAAACCAAAGGCGCTGCCCCCGGCCAAACAAAGCCCATGGATGGCGGCGAAGGAGTTTTTGGGATTTAACAGATCCGTTTCCCGGCTGCCTGGGGCGAAACCCGGATTGAAACAAGCGGCCTTGACCCTTTTGGGAGCAAGTAAGGCCGTGCAACCCGTTTTGGCCTTCTCGTCAACCTTATGACCCACGGTCAAGCCCTCAATGGAAGTGATGGTGATTTTTTTAAAGGCCATGACGAAATCCTTATTATTTTGGCGTTTAAGCCCGAAGGATAAAATTTAAGCTTATGGTTATCACATTTGGGTAGCGCGTTTGACGCCCAGGCTACGCTTAGGCCTGGCGTTAGGCTTTAAACTAGGCTTGGCCTTAGGCCAGGAATTAGGTCTGGAATTAGGTCTGGAATTAGGCCCAGGGCTTAGGTTTTAGATTAGGCCTGGCCTTAGGCCAGGAATTTGGTCTGGGTTTAGGCCCAGGGCTTAGGTTTTAGATTAGCCTTGGCCTTAGGCCAGGAATTCGGTCTGGGACTAGGTTTAAAACTCGCTCCGGAGTTAGGTCCCAGCATTGGGCGCGAGATTAGGCCAGAGGGTTAGGCCCATGGTTATGATTGGCTTAATTGAAACGATTTTGGCGGGTCCAATGGCCATAAGTTAAAGCTAGGAAAAGCTTTTTCGAAAACGCGTAAAAATCTGCTATGATAGTAAAGCTGCTTTATGGGCCAAGGAAAAAACGACTTCTTAGGAAAGTTTCGGCTATCTTGGAAACTTGGCTTGGCCAAAGCGGTTTTTTCCGCGTGGCCAAAGGGGTTTGGCGAAAACCCTTTTCCCTTTGTTTTTCCCTTAAGCTTCATCGGCCAAAGGCTTGGGAAGTTTTCCGGGCCGGGCGATCATGGCTCGATATTGGATAAGTATATCATATGACGACGAATTATTGGCCCGGGGCAAAAGGCCAGGCCAAAAGGTTGGGCCAATAAGTTAGGCTTAGCTGTCAGGCCAAAATTTCAGGCCAAAATTTCGGGCCGAAATTTCAGGCTTGGCGGCCAAGCCAAAAGGCCAGCTTTAGCCGCTTGGCTTGGCTAACCTTGGCCACAAGATTGGCCAAAATCGTCGGTTTGGTTTGTCAGCCTAAATCGTTAGCCAAAATTATCTGCCTAGTTTGACGGCTTGGCTTGTTTGTTTGGCTTGTCAGTATGGTTTGTTAGCCTAAATTCTTAGCTTAGATTCTTAGCTTAGATTCTTAGCTTCTTGGCCTAGTTTGTTAGCTTAGTTTAGGGCCCATTTTTTAGAAGCCTAGCGTAGGCGCCGTTGCTAGGCGCCTAGCAAAGGCGCGGGACAAAATTTCAA
>JAITLH010000092.1 GCA_031277995.1 Deltaproteobacteria bacterium | reverse complement strand
AAAAATAATTCTCGCCTTTTTTTGATCAATACTTGATCTCAGATTCATCTTTTACTCATCTAATTTTCACCGCTTATTTAAATCCAAAATTACAATTCTAAATTATTTCTGACCGATTGGTATTTAAGTAATTATGTATTACTAAATTCCGATCTGCAAAAGATCTGTTATGAAATTTATAATGTTGCTTTTTTCATAATTAGTACTAATATGCTTAAAATAATGGTAAATGGTGAGAGTTGAGTTAATCATAAAATTGCTTAGTTTTTGGTTTTCTTCAATAATTTTTATAACGGCTCTGGTCATGAAATATTTAAGCGTTTGGTGATTGCCATTAATTTTGTGGTTAAATTACGCGCCCCCAACGCCTACGGGTAATTTATTGGTTTTTTTTGGCCCTGGTTTAAGGCAATAACTGGCTTGTTTTTAAGCGTTTAAAGAAAAAAATAATTTTCATCATAACCCATCCATCCGCCGAGGCGATTGAATCCCTTAAAGTTAAGTTTTTGAAAAGGCCTGACATGATTGAACGTTTACTGGGCGCCCCGGTTTTCGCCGCCAAATTAAAGCCCAAGTGTTTAAGGGCGATTATCGTTTTGGCCGGCTTGGTTTCCTTGGTTTGTCTGGGGATAGACTTGGCCCAAAGGCCGCCTTTGCCTGATGGGGTGGCCTTAAGGGCGGCCGGGCTTACCAAAAGAAGAATTGGTTTATTAAAAAACGCCAGGATCGAAAACGGGCCGCCCATCGATTTGGCCTTGGACGTGGCCGGGTCGGGTCTCATCGGGGTGGATTATTCCGATTTGACGACGACGCTGGGGGATTTAAGGGCCAAGCAAACTTCGTTAAATCCGTATTTCGCGGCTTTGGTGGTTACTTGGCTAAGGGAAGCCGGGGTTGGGGAAGGGGACAAGGTGGCCGTTTCGTTGTCGGGTTCCTTTCCGGCGCTAAATTTGGCCGTTCTCTCGGCCGCGGAGGCATTGGGCTTAAGGCCCTTAATCATCAGTTCCATTGGGGCGTCTAGTTACGGGGCCAACGTTGGGGGCTTTACTTGGCTGGACATGGAAAGGTATCTATTCGAAAGGGGCGAATTGGCCTGGCTTTCGGAGTATGCCTCCCTTGGGGGCATTGTCGAGACCGGGGGCGGGATCGATGGCACGGGTTACGCTTTGGGTTTTGAGGCGGTGGCCAGGCACGGGGCCAAGTATTTGCCGGAAAACGGGGTCAAAAGCCTTATCGAGGACATGGATCGTAGGCGGGGGCTGTATTTCGCGGGTGGCCCCCCCAAGGCCTATATAAACGTTGGGGGCGGGGTCACGGCTTTGGGCTGGGTGCCCGAGGCGGCCCTTTTGGATAATGGACTTATTCGGGGGGTTCCGAAAACCGGGAGCGCGAAAAGGGGGCTAATTTTTAGAATGCTGGAGGAAAACGTCCCGGTCATTCATTTGCTTAATATCGAGCGTTTGGCCGCCCGATACAATTTGCCCCTTAGCCCCAGGGATTTGGAAGTAAGCCACAGGCCCTTATTGGCCCAAAAAAGGCGGGGGATTTTTTTGGCCTTGACGTTATTGGGCTGGCTGACTTTGGCCGCCTTTCTGGCCCGTTTGGAGGCCCCCAAGGCGGCGGGGGAAAAAAGGTAGGGGTATTTGGGGCCTTAAATTTTCGTTGATCGTAGCTCTAAAGTCATGATAAATTAGTAAGGTTATACGCGTCCGCGGTTAGTCGCCTCCATTTAATTTTTTTAAATTTTTTTAAGGATCGTTGTAGGTAAATGTCCATGCCCGAGCTTAGCGCCAAAGAAGAAGCCCTGGAGACGATTGGCGACAATTGGTATCCCCGGCCCCAAACGGAGTTGGTGGAGGTGAAAAACGCCCTGGGCCGCGTGGTGGCCAGGGATTATTTTTCCAAAAACACCCTGCCCGTTTATCGCTCGGCCCAAATGGACGGTTACGCCGTGAGGTCGGGCGATTTCGCCCAAGGCCACCCGGATACCATCGCTTTTAAAGAAGGGCGCGATTACGCCAGGGCCGACATGGGCGATGATTTTGACGACAAATTCGACGCCGTGATTTTGGTCGAGGACGTGAGTTTCGCCGATGGGTTTATGAAGATTACGCCGGGGTTAAAAGTCACCCCCGGTTTAAACGTCCGTTCGGCCGGAAGCCAGCTGGCCGAGGGGGAACCGCTAGCCTCAAAGCATCGGTTACTTCTTCCCAGGGATCTGGGTTTTTTGCAAATGGGCGGGCATGATTTCGTGGAGGTTTTGGCCAAGCCCAAAGTGGCCTTCATCCCCACCGGCAGCGAACTTATTTGCGGCGGCCTAAAACCCCAAAGGGGCCAAAACGTTGAATCAAACGGCCTCATGGTCTCCGAGACCCTAAAAGCCCTGGGGGCCGAGGTCTGGAACTTTCCCATCGTTAAAGACAGTCCCGAGGTCCTCTCGGACGCCCTGGAGCGGGCCCTGGCCTGGGCCGACGTAATTATCGTAAACGGCGGATCCTCCAAGGGCGGGGATGACCATAACTCCAAAATTTTAAAGAAAAGGGCCAAGTTTTTACTCCAGGGCGTGGCCGCCGCCCCCGGAAAACCCCTGGGCCTCTACGTTTCGGGAACGGTTTTGATCGTAAACCTGCCCGGCCCCATGATCGCGGCTTTTTACGGGCTGGAATGGTGCCTAAACGCCATAGTCAGAAAGTTTCTTAGGCAGCCCGTCATTCCCAGGGCCGCCGTGAAAGTTACCCTGACCGAGGCCCTCCAAGGTCCCAAGGGCCTCTCGTTTCTCTTTAACCTCATGGTCGCCCGCGAAAACGGCAAATTTTTGGCCACCCCCCTCGATCCCCGATCGGCGCGTACCCACCAAGGCATCGCGGCCAACGCCCTTTACATGACCAAGGTCGAGGGGGAGAACCTTAAAGCCGGCGACGAGATCCTGGCCCAAATAGTCCGGCCCGAGGATTTTGCCTAAAGGCGCTAAACGGGCGACCAAAACGGGAAAGCCAAAACCGACGGGAGACCGATAATTCGATACCATGGCATCGGGGCATTAAAGTATCGTAATGACTTCGCCTTCTGGGGCCCCGAGGCCTGGTTTTTTAATGATTGTCGCCCATGGTATTCGCGATGGTTTGGGGGCCGTTTTTATGGTTAGGCGATACGTCATCTCGTTAACCACGCCACAAAGAGACGAGCTGACAAAATTGGCCAAAACCCGAAAGGGCAACGGACGTAAGGCCCTTTTTTACAGGGCCCTATTGTTAAGCGAAATAAAGCCTGGCGGACCCGGCTGGCCCGCCAAAAAAATATGCGCCGCCCTTGGTTTTGGGGAAAGGACTTTGATAAGGCTCAAAAAGCGTTTCGTCGAGGAAGGCCTATCGAGCGCAATCGAACGAAAAGAGCCCAATGCCAAAAAGCCGGCCCTCAAGCTTGACGGCGCCTTCGAAACCAAGCTCATGGCCCTGGCCAGCTCTCCCCCGCCCGAGGGCCAGGCCCGTTGGACCCTTCGCCTTTTGGCCCAAAAGGCCATGGAACTTAAATACGTCGAGGCCGTTTCCGTCATGTCGATCCACAGGATTCTAAAAAAATCCAATTTCGACCTCCCCAAAGGCGGTGCCGGAAAAGCCCCAGGAAAAGCCCCCCGAAAAAACCAAGCCTCCGGGAGCGCTTAGGGCGCCTTAACCTTGGCTCCTCTTCCCCTTACCGGAAAGGGCGCCCAAACCCCTCTGGGGCCCGATAATGGCCGTTCGCGGGCCGTGTTTGTGGGGGGTTTACGGTTTTTTTAAGTCGCGAAATATTCGGGCCATGGCAATCCATGTTAATCCGTGGCCAAACCCATGGCCGGTTTTTTTTGGCCCCGCGGGGACGACGCTCGCGACTTAAGTATTGGCCGGGGGTTTAAGCCAACGCGTTAGCCCTTTTTTTGAATTTTTTTAGCGTATTTAAATACCCTAAAGTTCAATGTTTATTCGCCTAGGCTAATTTAGTCTAGAATTATTTTTTTAACCAATGGAAAATTATCATGAAAGAAAATAGATACAGTTTATCTTCAGAAAAAGAGATAAAATTTGTTAAACATAGCAGGATATTACCTAAAAAGCCCAAATTGGAGAACGTAACTCTAAACCCGGGCAAGATGGGTCATGACATTTTAAATTTTATGTATAATTATAACTCCATCATAATGAGCTATAAGACGATGCTGGACGTTTACTCGGCGCGTACCGAGCCCAAGGTCACCGAAAGCATGACTTTTTTCAATAAGGCCTTGGAATCCGAGCGCCGCGAGTTAAAGCGGCTCTCCGATGAGCTAAAGCATAAATACTTAGAGTTGACCGTCAAACCGCCCACGGGCAGGTACAAATGGGGCAACCAAAACCCGCAGGTAAACGCCAATGGGATCCCGACGGCGGCCAAATTGGTAAACTTGGAAAACCCCAAAAAGATGTACAAAGTCTGGAGGAGGGTGATGGAGGCGTGGGATTACGCTAAGTTTTTTAAGGAAATCATGGACGAGTACTTTAAAAACCTCCATTGAAATCCACAAAAAACCCCCTAGCCCCAAAGCGCTCCCCGGAGCGCTTACCAAATCGCTACCCAAAGCGTTCCCCAAAACGCTTAACAAACCGTTCCTTTGGGCCAAAAGGGGTAACCCCCACCCCCGGGGCGAAAAATCCCCCCAGGCCCGTTAACCGCGTTCGCCTCGCCCCTTAACCTTGGCCAGATCGCGGGCTTTTTTGGCCCTTTGGCTGGCCAAAGGCCGGCCGGAGCGCTTTTGGCCTTGGTTTGGGATAGACGCCTATGGGTTTTAGCCGTCCCAAAAAGGTAACTCTTGCCTTTTTTTTCCAACTGAAATAAACTGGCTTCTGTCGAGGGTTCGGGCCGTAGGTCCGGACCCATAATTTTGATTCGCTTGGCTTGTCGCGAAAAAGCCCCACGGTCCCGTGAACGGTAACCCGGAAGGCGCTTAAGGCGGGGGCCATATTTTTTTTGTCCAATCGATAACGCCGTAGGGACCCAGGTTTTTGAAGCGATCCCGCTTCGTTTTCCAAACCGGAAATTTATTTTTCTCGTTTAACCAGGGTTTGCCGCGGCGATCGCTTTTTTAGCATGAGGATTATCATGGAGTTGTCTCCCATCACGCGCGAGGGCATGGCCAAATTACAAAAAGAACTCGATCGGTTAATAAAAGAGGAGCGTCCCAGGATCATAAAAGCCATAGAAGAAGCCAGGGCCCACGGCGATCTTTCGGAAAACGCCGAATACCACGCCGCCAAAGAACGGCAGAGTTTCGTCGAAGGCAGGATAGGGGAACTCCAAACCCAGCTATCCACCTGCCAGGTCGAGGAAGTGGCCGGGCCATATAGCCGCTGCGTCTTTGGGGCCACGGTGACCTTGGAAAACGTGGATACCGGCGACGAAAAAACCTACATGCTGGTGGGACCATATGAGTCGGCCCCGGAAAACGGACTTTTATCAGTGGCCACGCCGATTGGCCGGGCCCTTTTGGGCCGCGAAGAGGGTGACGAAGTCAGGGTCAATACCCCAAAAGGTCCCCAGGATTACGTGATCGTCACCATCAAGTGAGCCAAAAACTTTTTGGTTGACTAAGTTTTTCCTTGGCCGCGACTCCATGGGGCGCTCTAGGGTTTTTAGCCCTGGCCGCGCCCTCGGTTTTTTTTAAGCCCAAGGCCGCCCGGCCGGCCCCGGCCCCGGCCCCAGCCCCGGCCATGTCCCAAAGGCCTTGGTTTTTTTGGGCCCGCCTGGCCTTTCGTCTCCCCGTTCTCCCCTAAACTTCCCTCATCCCTTGAAGCGTCAGCTCGCGGCCAAAAAAAGCCGCCTATCAAATGGGGGGATTTTTTGGCTCAAAAACCTAAACCCTCACCCCCCGCCAAAAAGGCCCCGCAAACGGCCAAATTCGCCCCCTGGGGGCTTTGGCCGCCCGATTTAGGGCTTGGGATAAGGGTTAAGCCCCCAAGCGCTCCCAGGCCCCTTGACGCCCGTTTAAACGCGAGCCTCGACTCCGCCGACCCAAGTCCGGTTTGCGGCGCCAAGGGTTACCCCTTGAATTAGTTCTAAGATAATTGTATTATTGTAGCATGAAAAGTTGAAGGTTAGATTTTAATTTATTTTTAATGGTCTAACGCAACTGTTTATACAAATAAGTCTTGTAAAAACTTATTTTCTCTATAAAAATTTAAAAGCTAGCTAATTTTTTCCGGCTAACTTAGTTTTAGTCCCTTAAAGCGCTTTCTTTTGATTCTCCCAGGTCAATCATTTTAAGCCGGCCCGGACCCGGGTTTTCCCAGGCTTTTGGCCCGGGTTTTTTGGGCCCGAGGCCATGGGCCCCGAGGTTTTTAGGCCCAAGGCTTGGCCGGGGGCGATCTTGGGCCAAAGGGCGTCAGCGTTTTCGTTTTTCGCCGCTTTATTTTTGGCCTGGCCGCTTTTGGGCGGGGCCGGGTTTGGTTTGGGATTTTTTTGGCGATTAAAGGGAAAAGGCGAGGTTGGCCAAGTTTTCTAAACTAACCATATTTTCTAAGACAGCCAAGTTTTCTAAGCCAGCCAAGTTTTCTAAGACAGCCAAGTTTTCTAAGACAGCCAAGCCGGCTAAGCTAACCAAGTTAACCGCGCTGGCCAAGGGGGGGCCAAAAGCGCCCTTTTGGTTGGCCGGGCCGCCCGTTTTTTTGTTAAAGAAATATCGACCGGGGGGGTTTGGGGCCCAGAGGCCTTAAACCAAGCCGGTTTTAATTATTCCCAGGGCCGCGGGCCTTGGGTTTTTGGGGTACGGAGATAGTATGAACATAGTCATCGCCGGAGCCGGGGTAGCGGGCGTGACCGCCGCCGAAAAGGCCAGGGAAGTCAATCCCCAGGCCCACATCACCGTGTTTTGCCAAGAAAAGGAAGCTTTGTATTATAGGCCAAGGCTGCCCGACATCGTTAAGGGCACCCTTTCCGTGGAAAAGATCTTCGCCCATCCCGATAGCTGGTATCAGGAAAAAAACATCGAGCTTCGAAAGGGCGAGGCCCTAATCGAAATTTGCGCGGAAAACAACCAGGTCAGGGGATCCTTGGGAAGCAGGCTCGTCTACGATAGCTTGCTGGTCGCGACCGGGGCCGAGTCCAGTAGGCCCAGTCCGGTTAATTATGACCTCCCGGGGGTTTTTACCGTAAGGCACTTATACGACGCCATGACCCTCCATTACGAGGCCAAGAGAAGTAAGACGGCCGTCATGATGGGGGCGGGTTTACTGGCCTTGGAGATTGGCTGCGCTTTGGGGGCCATGGGCCTTTCCGTCCATATCTTGGAGAGAGCCGGGCGGATCTTACCTAGGCAAACGACTCCGGGAAGCGCCAAAAAGCTCGAAAAATACTTAACCGAACAGGGTTTGGTCATCCACCTAAACGCCTCCATAACCGGGACGACGGGTAGCGATCGTTTGCAAAGGGTCGAGACTTCCGATGGCCAGCCCATCGATACCCAGATCCTGGTCGTGGCCGCCGGGGTTACCCCCAATTTGGAACTGGCCAAGCATCTGGATCTTAAGCTCGATCGGGGCATCGTCGTTGACGAGTATCTGGAGACCTCAAAGCCGGGCGTTTACGCCGCCGGGGATTGCGCCCAGACCAAGGACGGGGCCGGGGGGCTTTGGACCATTGGCCGGGCCGAGGGCTTAATAGCCGGCCATAACTTGGCCGTGCCCAGGGATCAAAGAAAGGTTTACCAAGCCGTACCGCCCTCAAGCTCTTTGAAGGTGGCCGGGCTGGATTTGGTCGCGGCCGGAAACCTCGATCCCGACAACAAACTCACCGGGGCCGAGTTTGAAAACGAAAAGACCTACCGAAAAGTCGTGGTCGATTCCGAGGGCTTGATAGTTGGTTACACCAACCTGGGAACGACCGCTGGCAATAGGGAACTGGCCGCGGCGCTGGGGAAAGTTAAGATCAAACCCGAGATCCTAACGGGCTTAAGCCAAGAGAACTTTGATTTCTCCCTACTCAAATAACCGCGAATGGCCCCAAAAAAAGCCCCATGATGGCTTCGAAGCCTTTGGCTAATTTTTGGGCCCAATAAAAAAAGAACCGGCCGTCGGCTCAAATCGAGCCGAAAACTAGCCGGTTCTTTTTTTTTATCGCCTCGCCGCTTAGTCCCCAAAGGGCGATAAGCCAAGCGCCTTGGGCCAAGCGATTTGGCCGGGGGTTGGTTTGGGGCTTATCCAAGGTTTTTCCAAGGGCTTATACCAAGGGCTAATCCCAGGGCCCAATCCCAGGGGTGGGCCTTGGGGGGCAAGATCCTTAGGCCGAACGCTCGAAAATTATTCGGTGGTCAACCAGGTGCATGCTTCTGATGCGGCCGGTTACGATCTTTTGCTCCCCGAAAATGCTGGTCACTCTCCAAGAGCCGTCTTCTTCGGGCAATAGTTCATCCACGGCCTCGAGAAAGAGTTCTCCTTCCTCATCTTCCTGTCCCGGGTCGACTAGATAGACGTTTGATTCGCACATGACGAGTCTCCTAACGGTTTAGATTTTATGTGTTTAAGGTTAAAATTTTCTTAATATTTTTATTTTTTTTGGCACTGTTTTAAAAAACTTTCAAACGGCGAGATCGATTTTAAGAACCTACCTCAAATTTTTAAGTATCTCCACGGCCTTTGAGACCAGGTGAGGCAAGGGTTCGCTTTGGAAGCCCGCCAAAATGACCTTTTCTTGGGACAATGGGATAAAGATCTTGACCACGTCGGCGCTCATGACCGCCTCGGCGATGGCCGGGGAGATCTCGCCCATCATGGAGTTGGCCCAGCCCACGGCCATGGGGGCGACCAGGGCGTCAACCTTGGCCAGGCTCACTTTGATGGCGTTTTCGCCGGTGGCCCCCCGGTTGGCCCGGGCCCTCATCATGGTCTCGGTGGCGGTCGAGTTCGCCCCGAGGGCCCAAATTTCCAAAGATTCTTGAAACTCGCGGCGGATTTCTTTGATCACGGCCGCGCCTATGCCTCCGCCCTGACCGTCCAGGACGGCCACGATGGGTCCGGTTTTATTGAACTTAAACGACATTTCAATCCCGAATGGTTTTTTCCAAAATCGGAAGGGTCTCGGGTTTTCGGCGATCCACGTATTTTTCCTCGCCGGGGCGTCTGGTCTTGTTTTCGAAAATACCGTCGTCTACCCTGACGAGTTTAGTGAAACCCTTGTCCCGAAGCTCGCAATCGAAGTGTCGTTTTTTTATGGCCGGGGCGCCCATGACCCTGCGGACCGGTTTGCCGCACCATGGGCAAACGCCAAGCGGCAGATCCCTGGCCACTTGCTCGATCTCGAAATCCGGATAACGCTCACAATCGGGGCTTTCCTGATCGTGGGTGTAGGAATATAAAGGCATAAAGTAAATCCTGGACTCGCCGCGGGGCCGACTAAGCCAAAGCCCCAGAGGCTAGAAAAAGAGGCTAGAAAAAAAGGCGATGACACCGGGGGGGTGATTTCTCCAAAGGCCTTATGGACCGGTTGGGCCATGGACCGTTCATGAGTTAAGCCCATGTTATCACAAAACGCGTCAAACAATGAAACCACCCGGCGCGAAGTTTGACTTTTTCGCGCCTTGGATTTAAAAACCGAGACGGGTTTTTTGGCGAATTTTACCGGTCCATTTCCCGATAACCAGGCCATTTTTTATTGTCCCAAGCCCAAACCAAACTTATTTTTAGTCCGCTAAAAACCTTGTCTCCGGCCCCATAAAATCCAACGAAAAAAATCCCTACCTACTTAAAGACGCTCAAAATCCATCCAACGTACGATAGGTAAAGAAAATTTTCCAAAAAACAATCCCCACAATCAACCGTTTTTTTCCTATCCCTTTAAAACCAACCCCCAACCCCCTAAAGACATTATCGGTCCCCGGGGGCGAAAACGTCTTTAGGAGGGAAACCCCAAGGCCAAGTAACCCCCAGCCCAGTAGGCCCAGGGCCTGGGCCGGGCTCTGGGCCGAACCCTGGGTTTATAAAGATCCACCGGACCGTTGCCATATTCGCTAGGTAACGGTATAATTGCCATCATGAAAAGACAAAGATTTTAAATAGTCTAGACAAATATTACCTTTACTAACCAAAGATTTTTTTATTTTTACCTAAGTGATTAATTTTCTGATAAAAAAATCTTAAGTCCAGCGCTTGGGGTTTCTTATGGTATTTAAGCGTTAAGCGAAAAAATGATTCGCGCCAACGTTTACGATACTTTAAGTCACCTTGGGCGATAAGTTTACTTAGTTTTATGGGGGGAGCCTCCTTTGACCCAATACAACATCAAGCTGGGCTTGATCGTGGACGCCCGCCGGGAACTCCATCTCTCGGCCGGGGAGGTCCATAAAGACGACCTCAACAAACCCGAGTTTGAGCGTCTCGACGAAAAGATCATGACCTTGGACGGTCCAACTTACATGAAAGTCGGCTTGACCCAGATAGGCTCGGTTCAGATCTCGGGCCTGGAAGTCGTAAACGTCAAGTATCCCGCCGATAGCCTTAACGTCTACTGGTATCTGCCGGACGAAGAGGGGCCCGAAGAAGCCCGGGCCGTGTCTTTAAGCCAGGTGGGTTTGATTCCCAGGGCTTTTCCCAGACCCAAGGCCGAAAAAGACCACCTCTGGACTTTTAAGGTCGAGGGCCGGAGCCAGGTTTCCGAAACCCATATCTACCAAATAGGTTTTCAACCGCCCTTTAAGGCCTCGGATCTGACCGTTTACCTAACCGATTTATCCGCCTACGGTTTTGACTCCTACGTAATCGAGCGCATCCTTTACTGCCACCGCGCCCCGGCCTATACCGAAGGCGTTTTGGGCCTAAGCGAACTCATAAGCCAAGGCCAACTTGAAGACTAAGGCTTGGATTCGACCTTGGCCGTGGCCTTAAGTTCCCGGCCGGGCCCAGGCCCCAACCGTTTAGGCCCCCTTACGCGAAAATTCCCCAAGCTCCAAAAACGGCCGGAAAGGCCTTTTCCGGCCCCAGGGCGCGTTCGCGGAGGGGGAGGTAGCGGCCAGCTTCCCGGTTTGCCTCCTGGGGCCGAATTTGGCCGATTGCGGGCCATGTTTTATCCTGGGGTGACCTCCGCCTTTGGCCCTTTTTTGGCGGGCGCGACTATGAACCAAAACTTGTCGATTAAGACCTCCCGAAATATTCCCAAAATTTCCATAATTCCTTGGCGGCCAAATACGGCCCAGGGCCTTTTCCGGCCGCCAAGGGCGTTGGTTTGGGTGAAGCGTAAAAAAAGTCCCAATCGATGGGGCGTTATTTGGCCCATGGGGGCAATCGCCTTTGGAAAAAAATAGTCCTGGGCGCCCAAAAAGACCGGCAAGTTCCGATTAACGCTTGCCCGGGGTTTTGAATTTACTTAGTTTTATCGTCTTTAAGGGATTGTCTGGGAACGTGGGGAAGAGAGGTTCGCCGCGTATTGGCTCAAATAATTATAAAACCAGAAAGTTTTTAGAATAACGCGGTAATGACAAAGTAAACTGTCTAAAAAATCGGAGCGATAAAGTTGAAAAACGTTAAATTCGATGTTATAAAAAATACAACTGACAAAGAAACTTATGGGTTATGAGAAACGATGTAAGGGCGAAAACTGAATAAGTTTGTCGCCATCGTTTTTCAGCCAAATTGAGTATTAAAGAGCAGATCAATGAGTGACGATAAGTCTTCGACAAGCTGTTTAAGTTATATTGTTTATATTTATTCTATTATAGCTGGATTTATGGCTCTTTATTTTAACTATTTATATGCTAAAGAAAATGGTTTCATGAAGTGGCTATTTTTTGGTGAAATTATAGCGACATTAAAAGCGATAATATGGCCATATTTTTTCTGGTAACCAAATCAGGATCTATAATGATTAATAGATTTATAAATTTTTTTATACTATTTACTCTATTTTTTTATATAATTAATAGATTTATAAATTTTTTTATGCTATTAACTTTATTTTTTTCTATGATTAATAGATTTTTAAATTTTATTATACTATTTACTCCATTTTTTCTATGATTAATACAGAGGTTTTTGCCGATTTACAGCCATTAATTGATCAACTTAAAACTGATAATTTAAGTATAGATAAACCATTTCTCAGTTCTGAAAATCTTGATAAAGATATGATTACAATGATTAATTCTTCAAGCGTTGAACAATTGTATGAATATTTTGCTGAATTACAAATAGCGCTAATGAATTCTCAATACCCAAGTATAAGAAAAACAATTAAGCAATATAGAACTAAAATTAAAACATGCATAATAAAAAGCGTTAGAAATACATATAATCTTAAAGAAATGCGAGAATTATTCATACAACCTCCTGGCATGGACTATACTTATTATACGCTAAAAAATTCTCAGTTAGGTTCAAAAATGGAGTCTTGTGTTATTAGTATATTGCGATAAGTTAACTTAAAAAATTAAATTGTTACATATTTATTATATTAGCATATATTTTTCTGATCAATTACAGGAATATTTTTTGATTTTGTTTTAGTAATAAAGATTATTTTAATTTGTTATGTTAAATATTTGGCTATCTTTATTATGAGTATTGTTAATAAAAGTAAAAAATATCAATCAATATAACAACTGATTTTCTTTCCTTATAGCAAAAGTATTTCGAAAAATAAAAAAGAGTTACGTTTAGTTCTTATCGGTTATTCTTATGCCAACCCTTGGTTTGGCTTGGCCTTTTCGCTCTTTTTTTCGCCCCCAGCCCTTTGGTCCAAAGTGGATTTCTCCCCAAAAAAACCCAAATTCCACCGGAACCCAAAACCGCTCCCCAGAGCCAACCCCCCCCAGATTAAAAATTCTCCCGGATCCAAACCCACCCAAGATTCAATACCCCCCGAATCCCAAAACCGCCGCGAAAGCCCCGTACGGCCAAAACGGCGCGTCCGCCGGCTAGGGAGGTAGGGACCGGCCCGGCGGTTGGACCCCCGGGGGCCAATTTGGCCGATTAAGGGGCAAGTTTCGCGAGGGGTCTAGGTCGCTTGGGGTTGGGTTTTGGGGAAAGGGCTTTTTGGGGCTGGGGTGGGCGAGAATATTGTGGGCGGTTTTTTTTGGTGACAAAGGACCCAAAATTTGATTTATCCTTGGAATTAAGGTATATTCCAAAGGCGAAAAACGCCATGGTCGTGTCGGGGGTTTTTTAGGCGCTCGGGTTGGGCCGGAAAAAGAACCCGATCTTGGCGGCTTTTTTTATTTTTCCTTTGGCGGCTAAGATTTCAAGTGGCGGTTTTGGCCTTGGGTAAAAACCATAACGTAAAAAAATCAGCTTTTATCCTGGCCGCCCTGGTCCTGTGTTTGGGCTTGGCGGTCTCTTGCGGCTCCAAGTCGTCCTCGACCTCGTCGAGTTCAACCGCCACCGGCGCGGCCGGGGCGGGCGGCTCCGGGACTCCGGCCGATCCCCTGTCCCTTGGCGTGGTGGGCGGGCAAGCCCAGGCCGGGGTGGCCCCGACCGATTCCGGGACCAGGGGCGATTATTTTTCCGTTTGGGTCGGAAGCTTTTTGGACGAACCCCCGGCCAAAAAAGCCGTCCAGGCCTTCCAGAAACAAGGCTTCGCTTCTTTTTCGGTCAAAAAAACCCTGGTCGATAAGGCCCTTTTGGGCGGGCGGGTCATCGGCGACTATTATCTGGTCATGGTGGGGCTTTTTGGGGATCGCGAAGACGCCGAGGCCTTGGGAAAACTCCTTTTGGCCCAAACCCAGATAACCAACTACCAGATCCTCCCCTCCGACAATCCCGGGGAAATGGGCCAGGCGGCCACCCAAACTCAGCAATTGGTGCAAACCAGCGAAAAAGTCACCCAGGCGGCCGTGGACAAGGCCGGGCAGCCGCTTACCCCCAGTTCGCCGTCGGTTACCGGCCAGGCCTTCAAAAGCTTGGTCAAGGGCCGTTACGTTGGCAGTTATCGCGATTCCCTCCAGGCCCAGCGCGAGGCCGAACGCCTGACCGCGGCCGGTTGGCCGGCCTCGGTCGCGACCGAGACGGCCTCGGGGGGCATGTGGTATCGAGTGGTTTTGGCCGAGACGGCCGATCACCGCGAATATAAAAGCGACCCTCAAGTCGTCGAAGAGGCCAGGGCCTCGGCGGCCAACAAAGAAGGCCTGGTTTTCTTGGTCGATACCTCCGGGGTCAAGGGCGCCTGGGGCAAAAAAGAACCGGAAACCAACCGCCGGGACGCCTCGGCCTGCGCCGGTTACTCCAGGGCCGGTCGCCTAAGGACTTGCCTGGAAAGGCTAATTGGCTATATCCCCGATTCGGGAATTTTGGTGGCCGTAAAACCCATTAGCGAAAAACCCGCCGAGGGCATGGTGGCTAGGGTGGTTAGGCCCGTTAAAACGTTTTTTGGCGGGGACGAGACGGAATATACCGAGGCCAAATCGGCCTACGGACCGGTTATCTACAATCGCCCGGACATGATGGCCAGGGTCAGAAGCCTTACCATGGGCGCCAATCCCGTGCCCATAAGCCCGGCCTTTGACGCCCTGACCGAACTCGCGGCCATCCCCGGCCGAAAGACGGTAATACTTTATTCCGAGTTTGGCCAAACCCAGGACGGCTCCCAAGCCGTCTCGGCCTTGGGTCGGCTAAAAGGCCAATACGGCGGCTCCTTAAGGGTCTTTGTCGTTTACGGCGACACCGACGACCGGGGCTGGCAATTGGCCGAAACCCTGGCCAAAACCGCCGGCACCGATCGGGCCTGGAGCGGTTGCAAACTTCTCTTCGATAACGCTTATTTCGAATCTTTCGTCAAAACCGTATTCAGCAAATAAGTTTTTTGAAAATAACGCAAGAAAACCCCACTCTTTTTTTTACGTAAACTTACGTAAAAAAACCATGGGGGTTTAAAAAAACCGCTTTCCCCGTCCCATCGCGAGCGCCAAAGGCCCTGACCCGTCCGCCCATGGCGAAAACGGCGACCGTTTTGGCCCAACGCGAGCGCCAAAGGCCGAGCCCAAGGGCCCTTTTTTGGGCGAAAAAAATTTTACGATGGCCAACCTAAAGCCGTCGTTAGAAAATAAGCCCAATTGGTGGGCTTAATCCAGACCAGGCAAAAAAACCAAAATAGTTCCCAAGCGTTGAGCGTTGGCCTTGGCCCAGGCGGCCGCGGCCGTTTTTCGTTCCAAGCCATTGGCTTTTTTTAAGGGCTTCTGGCTTATTTTTCGCCAAAGGCGATTTTGGCCAAATCAAACAAAGTTGAGGCGACATGTCAGATTGTTCCTACACCCGGGTAACTTTTTTTTCCGGCGAAAACGTACCCCTTGAAATGCATAAGGCCCGCATGGTCCAACGCGTTCACCTAATCCCGATTAAAGAAAGATTTGAGGTTTTAAATAGAACCGGCAACAATACTTTCCTTCTTCCCAACCGCGACGTGTTTTTGGACATGCTGACCGACAGCGGGGTTAACGCCATGAGCGAAGCCCAATACGCCGCCATGCTCATGGCCGACGACAGCTACGCCGGTTCGGAAACCTTTTACAGGCTGGAAAAGACCATCAGGGACTTTTTTGGGCTGGAATACTTTCTGCCGGCCCACCAAGGGCGGGCCTGCGAAAACATCCTGGCCAGCACCTACGTTACCCCCCAAACCCCCACGGTCATAACCAATTACCATTTCACCACCACCAAGGCCCACATCATGCTTAGGGGCGGACAGGTCTTGGAAGCCATAAGCGACGCGGGTCTGATGACCGAGAGCGATCTGCCTTTTAAGGGAAACTACGACCTGGATAAGTTTGACGCCCTGGTCAAACAAGCCGGGGGCCCCGCCAAGATCGCCTTCGTCCGTATCGAGGCCGGAACCAACCTTATTGGCGGCCAACCCGTGTCCCTCGATAACATGCGCCAAGTCTCGGCCTATTGCCGCAAAAACGGCCTAAGGCTCGTCTACGACGCCTCCCTTTTGGCCGACAACCTGTTTTTCATAAAAACCAGGGAAAAGGAGTGCCAAAATCGCCCCTTGGCCGATCTGGTCAAAGAAATCGCCTCGCTCATGGACATCATCTACTTTTCCGGCCGCAAGCTTGGCTGCGCCCGGGGCGGCGGCATTTGCGCGGCCAATAAGGTCGAGTATCTGCGCCTAAGGGATCTGGTCCCTCTCTATGAAGGTTTTCTGACCTACGGCGGCATGTCGGTTAGGGAGATGGAGGCCATGGCCGTGGGTATCCGGGAAACCTTGGACATTCACAACATCAGCCAAACGCCCCTTTTCGTCGAAGCCTTGGGTAAGGAGCTTGAGGCCCTAAACGTGCCCGTGGTTACCCCCTACGGCGGTCTGGGCTGCCACGTTGACGCCAGCCGTTTCGTCCCCCATATCCCCCAAGTCGAATACCCGGCCGCCGCCCTTTGCTCGGCCATCTATCTGGTCAGCGGGGTTAGGGGCATGGAAAGGGGCACCTTGTCTGAATCGCGCAATCCCGACGGGAGCGAACACCTCTCCAACATGGAACTGGTCCGCTTGGCCATCCCCAAAAGGGTCTTTACCCATTCGCAGATAAAGTTCGCGGCCGATCGCATCGGCTGGCTTTACCGTAACCGCTCCCTAATCGGCGGCCTAACCTTCGAAGACGAACCCAAAACCCTGCGCTTCTTTTTGGGCCGCCTAAAGCCCATCGGCGATTGGCAGGAACGCTTGATGGCCAAATACCTTGGGGACATGCCCTCGGGCCTTTAATCGCCCCGCCGCTTTTCTCGTAACTTACTAAACCAATCAAAAAAAGGCGCTTCCGACCCGGTCGGAAGCGCCTTTAAAATTTTATCCCAACGCGCCAAAAATAATCTTCGAACGCAAACCGGGCGGGGCCGATTTAAAATCGGCCCCGCCCGTCGGCTTTAAGATCTTGGAGGATCCT
>JAITLH010000075.1 GCA_031277995.1 Deltaproteobacteria bacterium | reverse complement strand
GGTATCTGGCCAGAATCCTACTTTTGTTTTTTTGCCTCTCGGTCTTGATCGCTAGTATCCTTGGCTAAGGCCAACCGACCCGTAACGCCCTTTGGCCGCCCCAAAAAATCCAAACGGTTTTTTTCGGCGCCTAGAATAAACTCCTTACCGGATAACGTTTTCCATGAAATTTTTCTATCTTGGAGCGTGGTTTTTAAAGGCCCGCTTTTTTAATAAAAAAGCCCCGTTGCAAACGGTGCTGTTCGTAAACAACAAATGCAACCTGGCCTGCCGACATTGCAACATCTATCGGCAAGAATCGCCCATCACCAAATCCTACGAAACCGTTAAGGAAGAACTTAAATACTCCTTTGATTTGGGTTCGCGCTTTGTCGATTTTGAAGGCGGGGAGCCGACCATCTGGCGCGATGGGGAGCGTGGCCTAAACGATCTGATTAAGCTGGCTAAGGACATTGGGTTTTATTCGTCCACGGTCACGACCAACGCCCAGTTGCCCTTCGCCGATTGCCAGGCCGATTCGATCTGGGTTAGCCTCGACGGGCTGGGCCCATACCACGATCGCATCCGCGGCCAAGGCGCCTTTGATAAACTGGTAAAAAACATCGAAACCTGCGGCCACCCCAGACTTTCCGTCAACATGGTCATAAACAATCTAAACCGCGAGTCGGTCACCGAGACCATCGAGTTCGCCGCTTCCAACCCATGCATAAAATCGATTTCCCTTAATTTCCATACCCCCTTCGCCGGGACAGAGGAACTATTCTTGGATTGGGAGATCCGCTCAAAAGTAATCGACGAAATAATCGCCTTAAAAAAGAAGGGCCGACCAATCATGAACTCCGTCTCCGGCTTAAAACTCATGAAAGGCACCGAATACGAAAAACGCTGCTGGGTTACGAACTTTATCATGGCCGACGGCAGCCGCCTCCCGGAATGCCAAGGGCGCTTGGCCAACGTTTGCGATCGCTGCGGTTTTTGCATGGCCGGGGAGATGCGCAGCGTTTTTCACTTTAAGCCAGACACCATCCTGGCCGGCCTAAAACTCCGGGTCTCCTAGGCCCCAAAACTTAGGGCAAAAAAAACCCGCAAAAAAAAGCCGAGCGATCGGATTTTTTTTGCGGATTTTTTTTCGGGGGTTTTTCCCGGCGGTTTTTTAAAACCCTTAAGTTTCGCCCACCACGCTGCCCATGGCCTTTACGTCGTAGCCGCGCATGTATTCGAATTGGGCTTTAAATTCCTTGGATCTGAGTACCTTCAAAATGTCCACGACTATTGGCAAAGTGAGATCCTCTTTCTTTATGACCAGATCGTACTGCTCGTTTTGGAGGGCCAAGAAATCCACCCCCTCGACTTGGCTGGCCGCCTTAAGATCGCCCACGCCCAGATCGGCTTCGCCCCGGCCCACGGCCCCGGCCACCGACAAATGGGAGAGTTCCTCCCTTTGGTAACCGGAGATGTCCCGGGTTTTAAGGTCCATGAGCCTAAGGTGCTCGTCAAGCAAAACCCTGGAGCCGGCGCCTTTTTCGCGGTTTACGATGGTCAGATCGCGCCTTCTCAAATCGTTCCAGGATTTGATGTTTTTGGGATTGCCGGATTGGACGTAAAAACCTTGAACCCTGACGGTCAAATGAATGAGCACGGCCGGAATGCCCGGAAGCAAGCGACGGACGAAGGGGAGATTGTATTTGCCGCTGTCGCCGTCCCACAGGTGCGCAGTGGCCGCCTGGACTTCCCCGCGGTAGAGGGCCACCAAGCCCCGGTAACTACCCACATAGGAGCGCAGCGGGGTTTCCTGGTTGGGGCGTTTGGATAAAAAACCCGTCAAAACGTCCAAAAGAGCGTCCTGGCCGCAGATGATAAAACCCGTGTCGGCCTGTTCGATTACGCTTTGGCTTCTTTCATAACGCGGTTCCATAGTTTGGATACTTCTGGACTCGCTTATGTACTTATCCACGTCGCCTCGCGAGAATCGCATCTTGCGGCCAATCTTGTAAGGATTCAAATCGCCGCGTTTGACCATCTCATAGACGGTATTTTTGGCCACCCTCAGCAGATCGGCCACTTCTTGCGCCGTTAGAGCGTTGATATCCTCCATCAAGCCACTCCCCTTTTTTTCGCCAAAATCGGAACTAAAACTAGCCCACATGAGTCAAAATATAACACTTTTCGCACACCAAAACCAAATAAAAATAATCAGGCCCCGCAATCAATAACGAAAAACCCCACAAAATAATCCCCGCCCCTTGGATTCGTACCGGGGCGCCCAAACGCCCACCTATTCCGTCTCCCGTTTAGTCCATCCCCAGTTCAATCTTGCCGCCCCCCTAGCCAGCGCCAAGGGCGGCCCATCTTCCCTTAAATCCCGCCTCCCGGCTCCCCTTAAATCCGGCGGGCCGCCGCCTTCCGGCGCCTTTGGTCGTCTTTTTTCGCCCTTTCCCGTACCGGAGCGCCCAATCCCCCGCAAAATCTAGTCCCCACGAGGCCTTTCCTTTTTTTATAATTATTTAATAAATTATCAAATTTTACTTATCAATCTAAAAAAGAACATTAATTTTGTGACTAATAATGTTACTTACCTAATCTTTACAAGGCGCGACTTTCATGGATCCCGTCTTGACACTAGTCACGAGAATAGATTAAAATCATTTTACCACATTGACCTGATGAATTTTAACTTCGTTTTATTATTTTTCGTCACGTTTCAGAGGATCGCCTTGACCAATTCATGGCCACCGAATAAAAATCCCGCCAACGAAACAACGCGAATCCGAACCATAAAGTTGACCTTATTTTTGGACCTTTGGTCCGAATCCATTCACCCTGGACCAAGCCGATCATGAATCGGCCTAAGCCCTAGCTCTCCAAAACCATTTTTAGGTGTTACATGAAAAGAATCTTTCTTCTTCTGGCCGTGATGGCCACTTTCGTTTTTTCCCAAGTAGCCATGGCCGATGAGTTTAACGGCGCCGTGGCTAGTAACTTTGAGGCCCCGATCAAACTAATCGCCGCCGAATTTGAAAAAGACACCGGCCACAAGCCCTTGTTGTCTTTCGGCTCCACCGGATCCTTCGCTACGCAAATCAGAAACGGAAGTCCTTTCAGTATTTTTTTCGCGGCCGACAACATCGCCCCCAAAGAACTTGAGGACGAAGGTTTGACCGCGCCGGGGACCCGTTTTACCTATGCCCAGGGCGCTTTGGTTCTTTGGTCCTCCGCCGATGGTTACGTCGACGACAAAGGGGAAGTCTTAAAAACCGGCAAATACGAGCACCTGGCCGTGGCCGATCCGGAAAGGGCCCCTTATGGCGTGGCCGCGTACGAACTTTTGAGGGCCTGGGATCTTTTGTCCAATCTCGAATCAGAGCAGCGTTTGGTCATCGGCCAAAACATTGGGCAGACCGTTCAGTACGTCCAAACCGGTAACGCCGAAATAGGCCTGGTCGCGCAATCGCAAGTCTGGAAAGACGGAAAATTCAATAGCGGTTCGGGCTGGATCGTCCCCGCGGATCTCTACTCGCCCATTCTCCAAGACGTGGTCATCTTGAAGGACGCCGCCGATAACGCGGCCGTCAAAGCCTTCGCCGACTACATCAAAGGCCCCAAAGCCAGGGACATCATATTGTCCTTTGGTTACATCCTAAAGTAAGCTTCTTTCTCCCATAACCCTTTACCCTCCGGTTATCGGCCAAAAACCGGTAACCGGGCTTTGGCGGGCCATTGGCCCTCGGCCAAAAAGCCCTTTACCGTACGGTAAAAGGTTAAACCCGTAAACCTGTCGTCATTGGCTTTGTAGTTTCCCCTTTGGGCCCATCCCTACCCGGGAGGCCCAGCCAAATGACCAATCCCGTTTGGCTTTTTCCCCTTCCCCACCCTCGGTCAAACGGCCGAGGGTGGGCTCTTTGACCGGATGCCGACCCTTGTCCTTCGCCCTCACCCCAGACGAACTTACCACAATAAAAATTACCTTAAAGCTGGCCGCCTGGACCATGTGCATGAGCTTAATCATAGGCACCCCGATCGCTTGGTGGGTAAGTCGTCGGGATACCCTGCCGCGCCGCATGGTGGCCTCCATTACCACCATGCCCTTGGTCATGCCGCCCACGGTCATGGGTTTTTACCTTCTTTATTTCATGGGTCCCCACGGCCCCATCGGCAAGTTATTTAAGCTTCTGGGTTTTCAGCTTCTCCCCTTTACCTTTAGCGGTTTGGTTATCGCCTCGGTCATTTGTTCCATGCCCTTTGTGGTCCAACCCCTGGCCAACGCTTTTACCGCCCTGGGCGAAAGGCCCCTGGAAGCCGCCTCAACCTTGGGCGCCAACATTTTTGACGCCTTTTTGACCGTCGTCATGCCCCAGGCCCGCCCGGCCTTCCTAACCGCCTCCATCATGAGTTTCGCCCACGCCATAGGCGAGTTTGGCGTGGTCTTGATGATCGGCGGCAACATCCCCAACCGAACCCGGGTCCTATCCATGCAAATCTATGTCTACGTCGAAAACATGAACTACGCCCGGGCCCACATTCTCTCGGGGGGCCTGGTGATCTTCGCCGTTCTGACCATGCTGGCCACCCAAATCCTTAACCCTTCGCGAAAAACCAAGTTCGCCCACCAGCCCTCCAGATAGCCCCCCGGGCCATCCCGCCGCCCCTTTCGCCCCTGGCCCCTGGCCCCAGGCCACTCGCCCCATCGCCAAACCCGTATCCCTACGGCCCCCAAAACCCCCGGCGATGGGTTCGCCCCCAAGCCCATAAATTTGTCAAAAACCGAATCGACCCCCTACCCAATCCGCCCCGCCATCGGTCAAATTCGCCCCGTGGCGGCCTTCGGAATCCTGATCAACCCAAACCCCCTAGCCAAGCTCTCAGAATCGCTCTGAGACCCCCTAGCGGCCGTTTAAACCCCAAGAAAAAACAACCTCCAATTGGCCAAGGCCAGCAAACGAAGCCGGGCAATAAAACAGGCCACTAAAAAAAAGACGCTCCAAAAAACCCGTAAAAAATCAGACACCACGCGCCCCAACAAAAAAACCCGGAAAAACCCCCAAGCGACTCTTCAAAAAATCCCTGAAAACTACCTCCCAAGCGGCCCATTAAAAAAACCTCTCCAAAAAATCAGACCCCACACTACCCATCAAAAAAAACCCGTAAAAACCCCCAAGCGACTCACCAAAAAATCCCTAAAAACTACCTCCCAAGCGGCCCATCAAAAAAACCTCAACAAAAAACCAGACCCGAAACTACCCGCCAAAAACCACGTAAAAAAACAGGCCACCCAAACAAATACCGGAGGGCAAGCAACTTTTTGACGACTTTCGTAGCCAAATAAAAAATATCCCCTACCGTTGTTTCGCTTGTTAATCTCAACTCCATAATCTGCCCAAACTTCACTTTCATCTAGCCCTTATTGACGTTAGAAAGACCGCCACCCGAGTAATTCGTGGGCAAAATTATGACAATAAAAATTCCATTATCAAAAATACCTCCCCGTTTCCGGTATAATAACGATCTAAACCAATCTTGTAACTTTCTGTCATCAAATCGCTGAAAATGAAAAGCGTTTAGATAATCACCCATCGATTCTGGTATATCCGCGATTGAAAATAATATCCCCCTGACTCCGGACCGAAATAATCAGCCAATGAAGGGTTTTTCTAAAAATGCCTATCGTTTCTGGTTAAATAACAATTTAAGACAATGTTCCGGATATCTCGTTTCTCTGAAACGTGGCCAAAATTAAGCGTTTTTTAAAAGGCCTAGCCTTTCTGGTTAAATAACGAACGAAGACAATCTTCCTGATATCTCGTCACCACGATTCGCGGCCAATGAAAAACGATTCCCAAAACCACTGTCGTTTCTGGTTAACCAGTATTCTAAAATAATATCTAGCTTACTCCGGCGCTAAATAATCAGCCAATGAAGGGCTTTTCTAAAAACGCCTACCCGTTCTGGTTAAATATAGAACGAAGACAGTCTCGCCGGTATCTCGTCTCCATGATTCGCGGCCAATGAAAAGCGTTTTCTAAAATGCCTGCCGTATCTGGTCAATTGGTTGGCCAAAGTCAATCACGGTTAACGGCCAGAGGTAATAATCGAATATTGGTAACGTTTTTAAAAATGGCTTCGCGTTTCAAGATAAGGGATTGGCCAAAGTCAGTCACTCGGCCCAGTCGGAAGAAAAATAATCAACCAATGAAAGGTTTTTCCACAATAGGCATCGTTTCCGGCTAAATGAAAATTGAAGATTGTTTCGCGATCGGCGCTGGGGTGAAAATTTGATCAATAAAAATCTTTGGTCGAATTGAGCTATCGTTTCTGGTCAAATGACAATTGAAAAATGTTTCGCGGCTAACGGGGGGAGAAAAATTTGACCAATAAAAATCTTTGGTCTAATTGAGCTATCGTTTCTGGTCAAATGAAAATTGAAGATTGTTTCGCGGCTAACGGGGGGAGAAAAATTTGACCAATGAAAATTTTTTTTGATAATAACTGTCGTTTCCGGACAAGTGGAGGCGCAAAG
>JAITLH010000018.1 GCA_031277995.1 Deltaproteobacteria bacterium | reverse complement strand
CCCTCGGTTTTCCTTTTGTCATTATGGTTACCTCCCACAAGGTATTTTAGGCTCTCAATACTAAGTAATCATATACTTAATTAAAGAACGATTTATAAAAAAGTTTAAATTTTCTAAAATATGGGCAAAATTTTAACCCACGGAAGTTAAAATCTGGCCCTCCCCTTCGCGGCCCTAAAAATAAGGCCCCGAGTCGAAAGGGCTTGGAATCGAACCGGGCCTGAGTTGAAAGGGCCTGGAAACGAAACGGGTCACAGAATCGAACCGGGCCAGGGTTGAAAGGGCCTGGAAACGAAACGGGTTGGAATTGAACCGGACCAGAGGTTACCAAGCCGGAAAACCTCACCCCCCTCAACACCCGGTCCGTAAACGGCCCTAATAGCCCCAACGCGGGCTTCGGGGGGCCTAGCCGCTACCTCCCTAGCGGCAAAGTTTCCCTGGCGCTCCCAGACCCCTTCTAGGCCGTTTGTTGGGAAAGGAGCCAGGGCGGCCCAACCCCGCCAAAAAGTTTGGCCTTAAACCCAGCGCGATCGGCTAGGGGCGAAAAAAGCGCCGGTCCGGCTAACCTTGGTTAGCCGGGGCTTACTCGGAAATCGAGGGATCGAGCTTGTCCCTAAAAATGTCGCCAGGGACGTTTAGGGCCAAAACGGTCAAAAAGATCATGGCCCCGGGGATGATGGCCAGTTCCGGATTGGTCCAGATTTGTTGGCGGGCGTCGCTTATCATGGAACCCCATTCGGGGGTGGGCGGCTGAATGCCCAAACCCAGAAACGATAAGCTCGAAACGTGCAGCATCATGTGACCCAGATCCAAGGTGGCCAATATGGCCAGCTGGGCGAAGGCCTGGGGGCCCACGTGCCTAAGAAAAACGGTCACGGGCCCGGCCCCGGCCACCCTGGCCGCGAGGACGTAGTCGCGGTTTTTCATGGTCATGACCAAACCCCGGACGATCCTCGAATACCAAGCCCAGTGGGTTAGGACGATGGCCAAAACGACGTTAAACATGCCCGTCCCCAAGACGCCTATTAAAAAAAGCGCCAAAACGAAGGTCGGGAAGGTAATGAAGGCCTCGCAACAACGCATGATGATGGAGTCAACCAAGCCTCCCGAATAGCCGGCTATCGAGCCAAGGACAAAGCCAACCACCATGATTAGGACGGCTATGACCAGAACCGAGCCTAGCGAGGCCCGCGTGCCCCAAATTAACCTGGAGAGTAAGTCCCGACCCAGATGATCGGTTCCCAAAAGGTGCGAGGAACTGATGGGGGCCAAACGGTTGTCCAGATTGACTTCCAGGGGGTCGTAGGGAGAAACCAAAGGGGCGAAAATCCCCATGAAAAGCAAAACGGCCAAGACCAGGGCGCTAAAGCCCAAAGCCACGTTCCGCTTGGACAATAGGGAGGCTTTGGCCTTGGCCGGGGTTAAATCGTCCTCGCCCTTAGGCTCCGGCGAAAGGGCTTTCAAAGGGGCCAGATCGTTGGCCCGCTTGATGGACGCCTCCTCGATGGCAGTCGCTATCTCAGGCATGGCTGGCTCCTTTCGAGGAAAGCCTCAACCTTGGGTCCAAAGCGGCGCACAAGATGTCGGTAAAAAGGTTACACAAAACGAAGATGGCGGCCATCATCAAAATGAAAAATTGCATGACCGGAAAATCGCGGTTAAAAATGGCCGAAACCATGTAACGGCCGACCCCGGGCCAAGCGAAGATGACCTCGGCCACGACCGAGCCGCCCAGGACCTCGCCTAGGTGCATGCCCAGGGCGGTCACGACGGGGATGAGGGAATTTTTTAAAACGTGGCCGCCGATGATCCGGCTTTCCTTAACCCCCCTGACCCGGGCGCACAATACGTGGCGGGCGTTCATTTGCTCTAACATGCAACCCCTAATGAGGCGGATGTTTATGCACATGCTCATTAGGCATACCGAGATGGCCGGCATGATTACGTGCTTAAAGCCCCCCAGGCCCATGGTCGGAAGCCAGCCCAGTTTAAGGGAGAAAACGATGATCATCAGAAAGGCCAGCCAAAAGCTTGGGGTCGAAACCCCGACGTAGGCAAAGGCCCGGGTTAACTTGTCGGGCCAGCGCCCATGGCCGACCGCGCTAACCATTCCCAAGGGCAGGCTTAAAACGATGGTCAAAAACATCGACACCCCGGCCAGATACAGGGTATTGGGAAAATAATGCAAGAGTTGTTGGGTGACCGGGGTCTTGGTGACGTAGGAATCGCCAAAATCCAACCTAATGGCCGCGCCCAGCCAAGACAGGTACTGGACCACCAATGGCCGGTTTAGGCCCAGATGTTCCCTGGCGTTGGCCAAGGCCGCCTCGGTTGGGGGAATGTTTGACAGACGCAAGTAACTCATGGCCGGATCGTTTGGCCCCAGCCTCAAAATTGCGAAAACTATTATCGAAACCGACAAAAGCAAGGGTATCAAAGTAAGTAGTCGCTTGATTATGAATGTTAGCACCGCTTGACCCCGCGTTTTTTGGACTAAAAAATAAAATCAATGCCCTGAGCCAAACCCGCTTGTCGCCAAACCGCCCACGGTTTGGCGACTCGTGAGTTTTTTTTGTTATTTAATCGAAATGGTATTGAAGGGAA
>JAITLH010000419.1 GCA_031277995.1 Deltaproteobacteria bacterium | reverse complement strand
AGATTGATTCTGTTGCCAAGCCTGAGGCCGAAACCCAGATTGATTCTGTTGCCAAGCCTGAGGCCGAAGCCAAGATTGAATCTGAGACCATGCCCGAGGCCGAAGCCAAGATTGATTCTGTTGCCAAGCCTGAGGCCGAAGCCAAGATTGAATCCGTTGCCAAGCCCGAGGCCGTTGCCAAGCCTGAATCTGAGATCGAGCCCGAGGAAAAAACCCCTGTCAGCTTGGTTAAGGAGATTCTAAAAATCGCTCCCGAGGCTAAGAATTTAGCCAGGTATAAACGAAAGGATAAGAGAGGGAAAAAAGAAAACGCTCGCTTGTATAGGAAGATCCTCCAAGCCGTCCCCGACGCCGTTATCTTGGGGTCGGTTAAACCGGTGCCGAAACAGTGGCTTAGATACGATGACGGCCTGTTTAAGGCGATTCTCCAAGCCATTTCCAAGGCGATGTCTGACGGCTCGCTGGAAGAAAAGGCCGGGATTGGAGAGGGGCCCGAGGCTAAGGCCGGGGTTTTGCCTGAGAGACTTACCGGAACGGAGGCCAAGCCAAACTTGCCCTCTGAACGGGGCCAGAACGCGTCTGGACGCGATTTGGGGCTTGAAGGCGGGCTAGAGGGCGACTTGAAGGTTGGCGGGCCTCAGAACGCGTCTGAGGGCGTTTTTGAGGCCGAGGGCCAGATTGTTTCTGGCCAGGCGCCTAAGGAAAAGACCATCGGTGAGTTGGTTGAGATGATTCTAAACAAGGTTCCCCAAGTTAGGACCTTTATCGGTCTTAAACGAAAGAACAAAAATTGGAAAAGAGAAAACGGCAAGTTATACGCGAAGATGCTTGTGGCCGCCCCAGGCGCGGCGCTTTGGGGTTCGGTAAAGCCGCATGGAAAGCATTGGCTTAAATACAATGACAGAGCGTTTAGGGCGATCATAGAGGTCGTTTCCAAGGCGCTGGCCGACGGTACGGTAAAAGAAAAGGCCGAGGTTTTGCCAAGCCACCAAGCCGTCTTGACCTTTGAGTCTTTTGAAAAAGAACCCGAGGCTAAGGCCGAGGTTTTGCTTGAAAGAATTACCGGGCCGGGACCGGAGGCCAAGCTAAACTTGCCCGCCGAAAGGCCCAAGGACGAGTCCGAGGACGATTTGGAGGGATGACGCCCGAGCCAGGGGGTTATCGCGAGAAAAGTTAAGGTAACGCCGGAGTCTTAATGGGCGACTAAGGAAAAGGAGGAGACATGGAAGATACGGTATCCGCATAGGCCGCGAGAAAAAAAACCCCGGAACCATTGGAACCGGGGTTGGAAATAATCGCGGGGGAGATGGGTGGTGACCCATGCTGGTTTTTTATTGGCCGCTGGGCTTTTATTAGCCGCTGGGCTTTTTTGGGGCCTGGGCTTTTTTGGAGCTTAGTATGGGGGCATCACCGGACTCCAGGAAGGCAGGGTCATCGAGCCTTGGTATTCTGGGGTCAGGACCTGTTGCCGGTCGCCATTGGCGCTCATAACGTAGAGCTGATGGCGGCCGGCTCTGTTTGAGGAAAAGACGATCATGCGGCCATCGGGGGAAAAGCTGGGGTGGAAGTTTTGCCCTTGGCCGCCGGTAACCTGCACCAGGCCCGAACCGTCGGGATTGACCACGCAGATGTCCCTTTCCCGGTAAACGAAGGCGATTTTGTCGCCCTTGGGTGACCAGGCCGGGTCGGTACTGGTGCCGCCCGGGGAGATTCTGGCGCCCTGCCCGCCGCCGGGCGAGGTTACGTAGATGCCGGCCCCGCCGCCCTGGGTGGAGACGTAGGCCATGCGGCCGTCCGGGGAAAAAGTCGGGGAGACGTCAACGCCGCTGCCGCTGGTGATGGGGCGTTTACTGCGGCCCTCAAAGATGGTTATGTTGGTACTGACCGGGCCAGAAAGGGCGGCCACCAAGGTGCCGTTGGGCATGTAAGCCGGGGTTAGGACCGTGTCGCCGCTATGGACCACGCGGCCATTGGAGACCAGTTCCGAGCGGTTGCGGTTACGGTGGGTCCAGGCGGTTTTGTCCCCGGGACCTAGGGTCGGCTGCGAAGCGGGACCGTTTTTGGAGGCAAAGACGCCCTCGGCCTCGTCGCTTCCCAGTTCCGTCATCATGATGCTGCGCCCGGCCCGCTCGCCGGTGACGAAGATTATCTTGGAACCAAAGACCCCCGGTTCCCCGGTAATGGAGAGGATGACCTGGTTGGTAAAGACGTTTATCATCTTGCGGGCGTCTTTGACCTTCCCCTCAAAAAGCTTACCCAGCCTCTGCTGGCCCAAGGCCACGTCAAAGAGCTTTAACTCCAAGGTGATGTTGGAGCCCGAGACCCTTATCCCGCCCTTAATGACAAAATTGGCCCCAATCTGCGCCCAGGGCGCGAAATCCATGGGCGGGGCGTTAGACAAACCCGCCCGGGGGTCGATTTCCATGGAAGCCCTAGGATCGACCAGTTGGAAAAACCCGGTCATGTCGAGGTTTTTGCCAAGCCTAGTGGGTAAGGCCGAGGCGTTTTGGTCAACCGATCCGTTGGGCCTTAGGGGCTGAAAATTTGGGATGACGATATTGTAGCGATAATAAGTCCCGCTAAGATCGACGGGAATCAAAACGCTGGGGTTGTCGTATTCCGTAATCTGGGCCATGGCCCCCCGGGGCATCGTCGCGGCCAAGGCGATTAAGGCCATGGCCGTAAACAAAGAGCCCAAAAGAACGATTACGCCCTTGGGGAAAAGCTTCCCTCGGGAGGTTGGGGACTTACTTTCGGCGCTGGGTTTAAAAACAGTATTACTCATTTACACCACCCGATAAAACGGAAGTTTTAGAGGATTAAGATTCGGGCGCCGTTCGGACCTGGGTCTGGTACCCTCGAAACTTGGGGTTTAAACGGCCGTTAAGGGGCCTGGGAGCGCTTCCAAACCGCTTAGGCTATGACTATACCCCCAAATCGCCCTGGGGCGATTTGGGGCCGGTTTGGAAGAATGGCGAACTTTGGGATTTTAAGGGCGAATTTTTTGATTTTTAAAATGGAAGCGAACTTTTGGTTTTTCTCGAGTTAGGGGCCAACCCTGGATCTTTTACCAAAACCCCCAAGCCCATC
>JAITLH010000390.1 GCA_031277995.1 Deltaproteobacteria bacterium | reverse complement strand
CCTTTACGGGGGAGTTTTTGGAGGGGGTCAGGTCGGGTTTTTGGCCAATCGGGGTTCATGGCTAGCCTCGGGTAAAACGGGAGGGGGGTTTTTGGGGCGGGGCGTAAGGTCACCTATCTCGGCTTAAGCCGCGGGGCCCGGGCGGGGCGTTGGGTCCCGTTTTGGCTTGGACTTGGTTGGGGTTTTTGGGGGTGACTTTTGTATTGGGGTTTTTTCGTAACCATCCCCTGGTCAGTTTTTTGGCCGGTTGGGGCTTAGGCCCGGGGTCCGTTTGGGTCGCTTGGCTTTGGGGGGAAAAGCGCTTGGGACCAAAGCCATTGGCCAAGGTCTTGGCCAAAGGCTCGCCGCGGGCCTTGGGGGTCTTTTGAAGGCGGGTCTGGTTTGGCCCAAACAAAGGCTGGGAATAACCAAACGAAAAACGATTATTTCGTTTTCGATCTTTTTTGAATGACAAGAAAAAAAACAATGTATAATGCCATAAACGCCGCTTATGGTCCCCAGGGTCCTAGGGCGGGCGCCTAAAAATTATTTTGGAGGCCGTATCGTTTCTTTTGGGGCCAAGCGCGCTTGGCCAACGGTCGGCTGGGCAAACGAAGACCGGGCTTTGGCCCACTTCGGGGGCTTTTTTATGGCCTCCTGGCCAGGCTAGCGAGCGTTTTTTCGGTTAAGCGTTAAGGGGCCAAGTTTCGCCAGCTTAGTTTCGCCAGCTTAGCTTTGCCGGCCCAGTTTGGTTAGCCCAGTTTTGTTAGCCCAATTTGGTTGGCCCAATTTGGTTAGCTTAGTTTCGCGGCCAAGGGGGTTTTGTCCCCGGGCGCGGCGAACGGTGGGGGTTCGGGGCGGAAAATGGGCCACCCGGCTTGCTTATTGGCCAGTGGAACCTTAAAATAGCGATTATTGGCCGCTCGCCTGAACGGTGGAGCTTTGGGGACAAAGTTATTGGAATTTATCGTGGCCAAAGGAAGTTTAAGGAGGGGCCTTGGGGATTTTTTTTGTGGCTAAGGGTAAGTTGGAATAGGGTTTAATTGGTTTTTTCGCGGGTAGGGGAAGATTGGCCTAGGGTTTGTTTGGATTTTGATTGGCCAAAGGGGATTTTGGGCCTGATTAAGTTTGTTTTTTATTGGCCGGTGGCTGGTAAATTGCTAGGTTGTATTTAGTAAAAGAGTATTAAGTTTTAAAAAGAAGATGTTTATTTGACTAGCGGTTATTTGAAATCTCATTTAAGTTTATTTTTATTGGCCGGTTACTGGTTAATTGAATCTATTTTAAAAATTTTTATTTTTAGCCTTAGCGCTAGGAATATTTTGTCGTGAAACGTTCCATGAGATTTATCTTATAACTTTTTTTTAAAAAACGCCCAAGTATTATTTATTCTTGGCGGCCATAGGATTTTGCCCCGGAATAATCGGGATAGGAGGATAACGAGATGAGCGGTAAAAATTTACCCGATTCCTCAATGGTCCAAGTCAGGGAACTGCTGTTTGGCGCCCAGTTGAAAGACATGGAGATGAGGTTCAGGCGTCAGGAAGAGCGCCTATTAAGGGAGATCTCGGAGGTCAAGGACGCCTTGCGCGGGCGCCTGGATAGCCTTGAGAACTTTATGAAAAGCGAGGTCACCTCCCTACTTAATAAGCTCAAGGAAGAAAGGGACGAGCGGGAAGCGGTCATTAAGACCGAACAAAGGGACAGGCACGAGGAAGTCAGGGCCGAAAACCGGGAAAGGACCGAACAGATGGCCTCCGATCGCCGGGAGTTCCAAGAAAACGTGGCCAAGGAACAAAGGGACAGAAACGAGGCCATCGCCAAGGTCGCCTCCGATCTGGGCGCGGCCAACGACAACTTCGAGCGCCGGGCCACCAAGCTTGGGGCCTCCATCGACAATCTCGAACGGACCCTTCGGGAACTCATAATGACCGAAACCACCGAGATCAACGACAAGATCGATGAAAAGTACAACGATTCCCTGAGCATCATCGAAAAGACCTCCACCCAGATCCGCTCCGACATGGTTTACCGCACCCATATGTCAACCATGGTAACCGAGATGGTGGCCGGTCTCTCCAAACCCTGGAATATCGACGTCTCCCCGGTGGATCAAGTCTACGAAACCGAGACCGACCAGGAAGAACCGCCCCAGGGTGAGCAGCCCCAAGGCGACCAAAGCTACCAAGGCGATCAGGGCGGCGGAGAACAAGGCAATCAGTGGTAGGTCAAATTAGCTTAAGGAAGGCTTTGGGCCAAACGGCCTTGGCTTCCCGGGCTTTTTTTGGCTTTCTTGGTTTTGGCCCCGCGTTTTGAACCCCATGGAATCGAAACGCCCGGGTTAACGAAACAGGCCGGCCCGCTTTGGGCGTAACGGACCCTTAGGGCCGAACACCCCGTCAATAACGAGGCGTATGGGCTTTTTCTCACGACTATTTTCTAAAAAAACCGAGCCCGCGGTTGAACCTTCCGGGTCAAAAGACTTGGAAGGGCTTAAGCTCCAAGAGGATCGAGACTTCGAGATAGGCCCTCTTCCCGAAGGCCAAGACTTCGATTTGGGTGACGCCCCCTCCAGCCAAAACTTGGAAGAAACCAACCCTTCCGAGAATTTGGACTGGCCCGGGAGCGAAAATTCCCCGGACCCATTGGGGATCCCAGGAGCCAACGGCCAAGGACAGGCCAGTCAGGACCTGGAGGCGAACGGGCCTCCGGTAAGCCGGGACTGGCCCAATTCCCAAGCTTCCCAGGTCCATGACTTGGGGGCGGGCGCGGAAACCGTAGCGGTCGATCCCAATCCATCGGGGGGCGCTTCTTTCGAGGCGTCCTTGGCTGGTTTGGCGGGCGGGGGTGAAACTTTGCCCGGGGCCCCGGGGGGAAACGTTGGGGAAGTTTTAAGTGAAGGCTCAAACGCCGGGGAGGGGGCCGCGACTAAGCCGCCCCCGTATCGCTGGACCGTGCCGGATTTTTCCAAAGGGCCCGTTCCAAGATCCCGTCCGGGGTCTGGGCCAGAGGCCAAGGTGGTCGATTCCGCGGTCGAATCTAAGCCTAAGCCTGGGCCAGCGCCTGGGCCAGCGCCTGAGCCTGGCGCCGCTAACGAAACCGCGATCGAAACCTCATTGGGGCCCTTGGAGGGGCCCACCGGTGGCGCCGAAAAGGAAACCGGGACGGTTTCCGAAAAAGAGGCCACCTGGGGGGA
>JAITLH010000237.1 GCA_031277995.1 Deltaproteobacteria bacterium | reverse complement strand
ACTTTAGCTAACTGCCCCCTTTTGATGACCTGAGAGCGCCTAGGGTTTTTGAATGCTGGGCACGTCAAGTTACCAGAAACCATCGGTATCTTTGGTAGACAAGCCCCTTTTGGTTACCTGGAAGCCCCCAGGATTCTGGGAGCTAAGCTTTTCTTTTTAGCAAAAGCATTCAGGACTTTTGGCAGCTGAACTTTCAAGTTACCGAAAACCACCGGGGCTTTTGAGAACTGGCCCATTTGGGGTACCTGGGAGCGCCTAGGATTTTTGGGTGCCGGGCACGTCAAGTTACTAGAAACCGTCAGGACTTTTGCGAACCGGCAACCTTGGGTTGACAATGTTTACGTGATTACGCAGGAGGTTCAAATAAAGATGATCCTGTATCCAAGCGAATCCATGCAAGAGGCCATCTCCAATGATTACAAAGGCGTCAACGTGCGTTTTAGGTTTTCCGGGGAAGGCAATTTATTTTACGCGCACATGCGACAGTCGTGTGACTTTGAGCCCAGGATTACTTTTTATCCAATTAATGGGGGCATATCGTGGGTAAAGGTCGAGTCAAAGGATGTGGGAGAGTTTGATCGCATCGTGGAGGCGGTTAACCAATGGCTGGCCAACAATGAGTTGACCCCCCTGCCCCGTAAGGTTGAGAGGGTTACTTCTTTTGACTATACAAAAAAGATGGGGAAGAAGGGTTAAGGGATTTTGGGAGCCGGGACTGGGGTTTTGAAAACCCGAGGATGTCGGTTACCGTATGGGTTAGCGGTTAGCCAATTCGGAAAAAACTTCGCTTAGGGCAAAAGCGAGAAAAGGAGTTTTTGGTTTAGGCCAAAGGTAAGGGCATATGAGCGTTGACGGATTTAGGGCCTCCGCGGTCGCCTCGGAGATGAGATACAAAGACAGGCTCGATTTGGGCTTAATCGTGGCCGACCAAATCGTGGGCCGGGCCGGGGTTTTTACCAAAAACACCTGCCAGGCGGCCCCGGTGATCTGGTCGAGAAAGAGGATTTCCACCGGGCAGGCCATCTTGGTCAACGCCGGTCAGGCCAACGCCCAGACGGGCCAAAACGGGATCGCCGCCTGCCGGCATTCGGCCGAGACTTTGGGGAAAGAATTAAATCTCAAAAAACGCCAAATCTTGCTGGCTTCAACGGGAATCATCGGCGCCCCCCTTAATCTTGAGGCCATGGATAGGGCCATCCCGAAACTGGTAAAAGAACTTTCCCCCAAAGGCTTTGATAACTTCGCCAAGTCCATCATGACCACCGATACCAAAATCAAAGTGGCCATAGACAACGGGGCTTTCAAAGACGGCACCAAGTTTAACGTCTGGGGCGCGGCCAAGGGTTCTGGCATGATCGCCCCCAACATGGCCACCATGCTATGTTTCGTTTTGACCGACGCCAATCTCGATTCGCACCTTATGAACCGCATGCTGCGGGAGATAACCGAGGCCACCTTTAATCGCATTACCGTTGACGGCGATACCTCGACCAATGATTGCGTTTTGTTTTTGGCTTCCGGGGCGGCCGGCGGCCCTTTGGTGGTCGGGGACGCCCAAGCCAGAAACTTTTCAAACGCCTTATATGAAGTCTTAAACCGCCTTTCGAGGATGATCGTCTTGGACGGCGAGGGCGCCAACCATGTGGTGGAAATCTTGGTCACCGGCGCCAAGACCTTGGAGCAGGCCAAAATGGCCGCCAGGACCGTGGCCGAGTCGCCTTTGGTAAAAACCGCCTTTTACGGCCGCGACGCCAACTGGGGCCGGGTCATGGCCGCCCTGGGCCGTAGCGGGGCCTTGTTTGACCCCTACAAAGTTAACCTTTTCCTAAACGACGTCCCTTGGGTCGAAAACGGCTTGGACAATAACCGCGACAAGGAAGCCAGCCAGGTCATGAAAAAGAAAGAATACCGCCTGACCATAGATCTAAAATGCGGCCGGGCCCGCCATTCCATGCTCACCTGCGATTTTTCGCACCAATACGTGGACATCAACGGCTCTTACCGCTCATAGACTTCTCCCCTTATGGCGTAATAAGACCATGGGCGAGAAACCCAGTAAATGCTGGCGTTATCGGGTTAGGGAACTGTCCTCTCCCACTCTTAATCCAATACTAACGCGGGATCAAAAAGCCAAAGGCCTGGACGCGCAAAGTCAAATCAGACTGTCGGAGCTTCGGACGATATAAACGGCGGCGGCAGATAAAAGAAAAGGTTGTATCGATTCGATACAACCTTTTCTTTTTTTGTCGCGATGAAAATTTATTTTAGGCTCTTAGAAATTTTGCGATCATCCATAAAACCTAATGAAATCAGTATGTTTACTAAATTTGAGAGAATCTAGGAAAGCTGAAAACCACACCGTGTATAGGTTTGCGAGACTACTCTGACAACTTCGTCATCATCGGTGGCGCGGCTTTCTCGCTCATAATGGAAGCGGAAAGCGCTATCTTTCGCCTGACAAAAGACGCGAACATCGTTTTGCTTATCGAGGCGTTGGCCCCCGATTTCGGCAGACGGCTTTTTGGCTATGTCCTTTAAGCCGGATATGGACATCGACATTTGATAATATGAATAACTAAATGGGCAAACCGACAGCTTCTTATCGGAGTAACCACTCCCGCAAGGGGCGGTTTTGTTATGCCCCAAAATCTTAAACGAAAAAGGACAAATCCGTCCCCAATAAAAAAGCGCCCGTTTCGGGCGCTTTTTTATTGGTGGTTTTACGTGTCTTAGCCGTTTTTGGTTAGCCGGCGAGGTTGGTTTTTTTTAACGTTTCATCTCGATGACCTCGGCCAGCATGGTGTCCGTCGTCGTGACCACCTTGGAGTTAGCCTGGAAACCTCTCTGGGTAACGATCATGTTGACGATCTCATCGGCCAGGTCGGTATTGGACTGTTCTAGGAAGTTGGCCCTGATGGTACCGGTTCCCCCGTACCCGGGAGCGTTGAAGGAGACATTTCCAGACCAGCGCGTCTCCATATAGACGTTGTCACCAAGTTTGGCCAGGCCCCAGGGATTCACGAACCTGGCTAGGCCAATTTCGTAGAGAGCCTGGTGACGGCCGTTAGTGTAGATGCCGGTCAGGATACCGTCCGAACCGATGGAGACCCTCTGAAGCGATCCGGCCGGGTAGCCATCCTGACTGGACAGGATATTTATGGACTTGGAAGCGTACTGGGTCGTGCTTTGCTCGTCGAGTATCCAATCGCCTTGGTTATTGGGCTTACGGGCCCCCATGTCCAGAGCGATATGTTGAACTACGGTTGGTAAATTAGATTCGTAAGGCGGATGCAAAGCCATGGAGGCCGATTGGACGAAAGCCACGTCAAAATCAAAGAACCCGGCTTCGTTGGGGGTAAGGTTAGTCCAGCCGATCTGTTCAGCGTGGGCCGTCAAGGTAATCGTATCCCCGGAGGTAAAGGACATGGGCTTTCCGCCTTCGGCGAAACTGACGTTTAGTCCCGAGCCAAAGGAATAAGGACCGGTGTAGTTCTTGTCAGAAATGAGAAACGTTCCGGAGTTTCCCAAGTCGCTTCCAGAGGTAACCGTCCAAACGAAGCCTGGGGAGTTTGATCCGGGAATGGTATCTTGATAAAGAAGCTTGTATTCCCTGGGGTTATCGACCATGGTGCCCGTGGAAGCCGAAAAAGCCGCCGTTCCGGTAAAGTATCCACCAATCACGGCGCTGGTTACCGAATGCCCGGTCACGAGGTTATAGGCCGAGGTAACGATTTTTGTCAATACGGCCGCGTGGGTATTGGCCGAGTCGATATTTTGGGCCTCGATATCCATGATAACCCCGCCGTGGCGATCCGGGCCCTCGGCGGAGAAGGTAATCTTCCCTTTCTGAATA
>JAITLH010000221.1 GCA_031277995.1 Deltaproteobacteria bacterium | reverse complement strand
GGAAGGTCACACCGCGTGGGCCACTTCCGGGTGTTTTGTTCCCCCCCAGGTTACCCTATTTTTATGCGCGTTTATGGTTTGTTTCTCGCGCTCGCGTAAACCCCAAAAAAAAACCCCTTGGTTTACAAGGGGTTTATGGTATCTCGATATATCCGTATTTATGGTTATTGGCTGGTGGTGCCGAGGGACGGAATCGGACCGCCGACACGCGGATTTTCAGTCCACTGCTCTACCGACTGAGCTACCTCGGCACATAAATATTTAAAAAAATATTTTTTTTAAACAAAGAATCAAAAAGTCTGAAAATCAAGCTTACCTAAAGAAACTTAGTAAGCCCAGAAATTCAGGCGTGACGGTAACTATAGTATTTTTAGCAATTCTTGTCAAGAAAAAAATCGGCTACCCAAACCCCCAAATGGGGCAGGGTTTTTGGCGAAAATGGGCCAGGGTTTTAGGCCCGCCGCCGCGGTCTGGGGATCTGGGTATTTTTCGCCGGCCGTGGGGCCCCATGGGCGGCTTGGGCTTACTTACCCAGGCAAAATTTTTCGAAAACTTGGCTTAGGATGTCGTCGGTCAAAACCCTTCCCGTTATGCGGTTTAGGGATTCCAAGGCCAAGGAGACCTCGAGGGCGGCGATGTCTGGGGGTAACCGATCGAGTAAGGCTTGGCGGGCTTGGCCGATTCGTTCCAGGGCGGCTTCCAGGGCTATTCGTTGCCTTAGGTTGGGGACGATTTCGGGTTTTAGGCCTTTGACCAGGCCGACTTTTTTTAAGACGCTTTGTTTTAGGGCGTCCAATCCCTCTCCCGTTAGGGCCGAGACGCCCAATGAATTTTGGGGCAGGGGGCCCGGGGCGAGATCGGTTTTGCTCCAAACGGTGAGGATTTTTTCGCCGTCCCAAGTTTGGGGCGCTTGGTCGGGTCCGGGCTGGGTAATCGATCTTAGGCGAACGATGACGTCGGCGTCTTTAAGTTCCCGTAGGGCCAGCGCTTGGCCAAGGCCTTCCAGCTCGTCGCCAGACCCGGCGCCTGATTCCGCGCCGGATTCGGAGCCCAGACCGGCCGTGTCCACCAGTTCCACCCTTAAGCCGTCCCAGCTAACCATGGCCTCAAGGTAATCCCTGGTCGTTCCCGGCCTCGGGCTGACCAGGGCGCGGTCGCGGCCAAGGAGGGCGTTAAACAGGCTGGATTTTCCGGCGTTGGGCAGGCCCGTCAGGACGATTCTTAGCCCGTCCCGAAAGACCCTTAAGTTTTTGCCCTTCTCGGCCAGATCGAAAATTTTCCCGTAAACCCGCCCCAGGGAGGCGATGATCCTATCCCTCTGGTCATCGTCCCAGTCTTCCTCAAAATCGAGTATGGCCACCAGTTCGGCTTGAAGGTCAACGGTTTGGTCGATGACCGGTTTAATCTTGGCCGATAAGGTGCCCTCCAAGTGGCGGACGGCCAGGGCGGCCTCGGCCTCGCTTTGGGCGGCCACCAGATCGGCCACGGCCTCGGCTTGGTCGAGACTCAATCGGTCGTTTAGAAAAGCCCGTTGGGTAAATTCCCCGGGGTTAGCCAGCCTGGCCCCGGCCGCCAAAACGGCCTCCAAAATAAGCCTGGGCACCGTTGAGCCGCCGTGGCCAAAGATCTCGGCCGAGTCTTCGCCGGTAAAACTGTGGGGAGCGGGAAAATAAACGGCCAGAACGCGATCGATTAGTTCCTTGGACTGGGGGTGAACCAATTGCCCGTAAACCATGGCCCTGGGGTTTTTGGCCGGATCGAGATGGGCGACAAAAACTTGGGCCAAGGCCTTATCGGCCCCAAAGCCAGACAGCCTGACGACGCTGACCGCCCCCGGCCCCGTGGCCGTGGCGATGGCGGCTATGAGATCGGCTTGGTTTTGGCGGCCATCGGGATCGCCTCCGTGGTTTTGGTCAGTCAAAAAAGCCGCCTTTCAAAATAACCCAAGTCCCAAAACGAAAGGCCGTTTTGGGACTTGGGAAGGTTTTATTCGTTTAGCCAAAAGGCCAAAAGGACCACGGTCCAAGGCCGATTGGTTCTTTTATGGCCAAAACGCCTTTAGTCGTCGTAATCGTCTTGGTCGTCTTTGACTAGGGCCAAATCCTTGTCGGTGCCCGGGCCGGCCGCGATCGCCAAGGAGTTTCCGTCTTTGGCGACGTCCACCGTCAGGGCCTGGCCGTCCAATATCTCGCCGCTAAGAAGTTTCATGGCCAGGGGATCCATGAGCTCGGTCTGGATGGCCCTTTTTAGGGGCCTGGCCCCGTAAACGGGATCGTAGCCAACCTTGACCAGATATGACACGGCCTTTTGGGTGAGGGTCAAGGTGAGCTTTCTCTCCGAAAGTCTTTTGGCCAGTAAAGTCACCTGGATCCTGACGACTTGTTCCAAAGCCTGTTTGGAAAGAGAATTAAAAATCACGATGTCGTCGATGCGGTTTAAAAACTCTGGACGAAAGTGGCCCCGCAAGGCCTCCATGACCTTTCCGGCCTTTTCGTTTTGGTCGCCCTTGTCTTCGACGATATACTGGGAGCCGATATTTGAGGTCATGATTATGACCGTGTTTTTGAAGTCCACGGTCCGGCCCTGACCGTCGGTTAAACGGCCGTCGTCAAGGATCTGGAGCAGGGTATTAAAGACCTCGGGATGGGCCTTTTCGATTTCGTCAAAAAGTACCACGCTGTAAGGATTTCTGCGGACCGCTTCGGTAAGGTAGCCGCCCTCTTCATAGCCAACGTAACCCGGGGGGGCGCCGATTAACCTGGCGACCTGGTGCTTTTCTATGTATTCGCTCATGTCAAGCCGAACCATGGCCGTTTCCGAGTCGAACAAAAACTCGGCCAAAGCCCGGGCCAGTTCGGTCTTCCCCACGCCCGTGGGTCCCATGAAAATAAAAGAACCGATTGGCCTATTGGGATCGCCAATGCCCGAGCGGGCCCGGCGGACGGCGCGGGAGACGACTTTCAAGGCCTCGTCCTGGCCGATGACCCTTTGGGCCAGCCTTTGTTCCATATGGACCAGCTTTTCCCGTTCGCCTTCCAGTAACCTCCCAACCGGGATGCCCGTCCACTTGGAGACGGTTTGGGCGATGTCGTCGGGTCCCACCTCTTCCTTAATTAGCCTATGGGAAGCGTCTTTTGACAAAACGTCCAGTTCGGATTCCAGGCCCGGCAGTTTGCCGTATTGGAGTTCGGCGGCCAAGCCCAAATTGCCTTCCCTTTGGGCCTTTTCGATTTCGGCCTTGGCTTTTTCGATTCGTTCTTTAAGGGCCCCCACCTTATGCACGACTTGTTTGTCGGATTCCCATCTCTTGGTTAGTTCCGCTTCTTTTTTGGTGGCCTCGGCCAGCTCCTTTTCAAGTTTGGTTAGCCGATCCCTGGCCCCTTGGTCCTGTTCTTTTCTTAAGGCTTCCCTTTCGATGGAAAGGGTCATGACCCGGCGCCTGGTTTCGTCGAGATCCGAGGGCAGGCTGTCTATTTCCAGCCTAAGGCGGCTGGCCGCCTCGTCGATAAGATCGATGGCCTTATCGGGCAAGAACCGGTCGGTTATGTAGCGATGGGACAAGGTTACCGCCGCGACCAAGGCCCCGTCGGTTATCCCGACCTTGTGGTGGACCTCATAGCGCTCCCGTAGGCCCCTTAAAATGCTTACGCTGTCTTCCACGGAAGGTTCGTTAATCAAAACCGGCGCGAAACGGCGCTCCAGGGCCGGATCCTTTTCGATGTTTTTGCGGTATTCGCCAATGGTGGTGGCCCCGACGCACTTTAGTTCGCCCCTGGCCAAGGGGGGTTTAAGCATGTTTCCGGCGTCAAGGCTGCCCTCGGTTTTGCCGGCCCCCACCAAAAGGTGGAGTTCGTCTATAAAAAGTATTATCTCCCCGGCCGAGGCCTCGACTTCCTTTATGACGGATTTTAGCCTCTCCTCAAATTCTCCCCTAAATTTGGCGCCGGCCACCATGCCGCCGACGTCAAGCGAGAGTACCCGCTTGTTTTTAAGCGATTCGGGAACGTCCCCCGAAACGATGCGCCTGGCTAAGCCTTCCACGATGGCCGTCTTCCCGACGCCGGGATCGCCAATCAGAACGGGGTTGTTTTTGGTCCGGCGGGAAAGGACCTGCATGATTCTTCTAATCTCTTCGTCGCGGCCGATGACCGGATCGAGCTTTTGCCTCCTGGCCTCGTCGGTTAAGTCCCGGGTGTATTTTTGCAAGGCCTGGTATTTGTCTTCCGGGTTTTGGTCGGTAACCCTTTGCTGGCCGCGAAGTTCTTTCAGGGTCTTGAAAACCACGTCCCTGGTAAGGCCCCGGTTAACCAAAACCCTGGCCGCCTGGGTGTCTTTGAGATCCAAGATGCCCAAAAGCAGATGTTCCGTCGAAACGTAGTCGTCGCGCATTTTGTCGGCCTCGCCTTGGGCCAACTCCAAAACCTTTAAAAGCTCCGAGCCGTTGTAGACGGTAACCCCGGTGCCGGAAATTTTCGGCAGTTTGTCGAGTTCCGAGTCCAGCTCGTCAACCAATAGCCCAACGGCCAATCCTGACTTGGCCAATATGGGCCTGGTCAATCCGTCTGGCTGCTGGACCAAACAATAAGCCAAGTGCAGCGGGGTAATCTCCTGATGCCCTTTGCGCATGGCCAAGGACTCGGTATCGGCCACGGCTTCTTGGCTTTTGATCGTGAATTTGTCAAATCTCATCTATCCACCTAACTGATGTCCCCAAACAAACTTGGGGTTATTTTTCCCTTAACGTTGGCGCTTATCAAGCCTAAAAAAACTCCCAAAATCGCTAAAACAAATTCCCAAAAAATAAATCTCCCCAAAGGCCAAAAGGATCCCCCAGCTCCGGCCCCAAGCTCAGGTTCCATGCTTCGGGCCTAAAACCCCGGCCTCCGGGCCCTTGGGACCGGCTCCAAAGCGCTGGGCTCTGGGCTCCGGGCTCCGGGCTTTTCAGGTCACCCAAAAAGCCAAGGGTCCTTTGGCGCCCCAAGGCGACGTTCCGTATGAAGTAATTTAAAGACTCTAAATAAAAAAATTACCGATTAAAGCGTACTCATTGAAATTTTTAAATCGATTAACGTGATAACTAAGTTGGTAAGCATGTTCTAAAATGTTCTTAATATCTATAAATTGGTACGCTTTAACGATTGAAATTTTTAGCTCCAGGTCTGACCCGCGCCCGGATGGTCTCAAGCGGCCTAATTTTTTTGCCAACTTAAGCGACATTATGAAAGTTAAGGTCGAAAGGGTCAAAAGTCAAGACTAGTTGGAGAATTTTTCAGGCCAGGGGCTAACCGGCTAGGCCAAGGCTAAGATTTTTTTTAAAATTAATTTGGCCAAGTTATTTGCCATAATGATACGTTTAATTAGGATTGTAGATAAATAAAAGTGCA
>JAITLH010000219.1 GCA_031277995.1 Deltaproteobacteria bacterium | reverse complement strand
CTTGATATCAAATAATTATCTGGTAGAATCCTTTGACGTATGGTTATATCCCCGCCAGGTTTTCTTGGCTTGGTTTTTAAAAAAGAGTTTTCGTGAGATGGCCTTAGCAAGGCCATTTTTTGGGCTAAGGGTAGGGTGATAGTCTGGAAATTGTTGCCTGACAGGGACAAAAATAAGCTGGGTTTGGAATGGACCGCCTTATCGGTAAATCAAAAACGTAAAAGCTCACCGTTGTCCCCCGGAGCTGGGCTAAATCGGGCCTGAGCGAGTTGGGGATTTTGGGGAATAGAGATGGTCTTTTCGTTGGGAAAAGATGTAAAAAGTTTGATTTGAAAGTAAATAGTAAAGTTTTTTAAAAATATATCTAATATAATCTCTTTTATTTGAGTCATTTATCGAATTTGGAGGACCAATGTCTGCTAGTTCTGCGATAAAAAAGTGGATTTTTGTGTTGATACCCGTGATAATCGTGGGCCTGGCGGCGGCGGTCATCGGAATTGGCTTATTAAGAACCAACCCCCAAATCATTCCCCCGCCCCAAAGGATTCGGGTGGCGGAGATTAAATCCGTCCCGGCCCTTTCGACCTTAAAGGCCGTGGCCTTGGTCGAGGCCAACGAGAGCGTGGACTTAAAGGCCAGGGTCAGCGGGTTTTTGATTGGCAAGTACTTTGAAGAAGGCGGGGCCGTCAAGGCCGGGCAAGTGCTTTTTCGAATCGAACCCGATCAGTACCAAGCGGCGGTCACCTCGGCCATAGCCGACGTCACCTCGGCCCAGGCCCAGATGGATAAAGCCACGGTTGACTTTACCAGGATCAGCGATCTCTTTAACAAGCGCAGCGCCCCCAAAAGCGATTTGGATAACGCCCAAGCCGCCTTGGACGTGGCCTCGGCCACTTTGCAGGCGGCCAGGGCCCGTTTGTCCCAAGCCAAACTTAATTTGGATTACACCACCATCAAGGCGCCCTTTGACGGGGTCATTAGCGACACGCCTTTTTCGGTGGGGAGCTTGGTGGGTCCTGAAAGCGCCGCTTTGGCCACGGTCGTGGCCGTGAATCCCGTGGAAGTCTCCTTTGGGCTCTCCGATAAGGTCATGTCCGGGGTTAGGTTAGGCGACGTGAGGAGCGGGCTTCCCGGAAGCACGATTTCAAACGTGAGGCCAAAGCTCATTTTGGATAACGGCAGCGTTTACGATCATGCCGGCGAGTTTACCTACGTTTCGCCACAGGTTGACCGCCAAACCGACACGGTGCGTTTTAAGGCCAGGTTCGTTAACCCGGACGGGATATTGGCCCCGGGCCAGTCGGTCGTGGCTAGTTTGGAGCCAATCGAGCCCAGGCACGTTTTGATGCTGCCCAAAGTCGCCCTCATGACCGGGGGTCGGGAGAGTTTTGTCTACATGGCCGAGCCGCCCCAAGGCGGCGGGGAGGGCTTGGTCGCGACGGTTAGGCCGGTTACTTTGGGCTCCGAGTTTCCCGACGGTTTTGAGATTTTGTCGGGCCTAAAGGAGGGCGAAGAGGTTATCGTCGAGGGCTTAATGTCCCAGGGGGCCAGGTTGCGGCCGGGAGCGAGGGTGGCCATCGTCGCCGGGGATGAAAGCCAAAAAGCCGGGGCCCAAGGGGCCGAGGCCGGCCAAGCCCCTTCGGCCGGTGAGGCCGACCAGGGCGCCCCGGCGCCCGCGGCCGGGCCGGGAGCGGCGGGGGTGGATTGATGTTTTCGAGAATTTTTATCGACCGGCCCAGGTTTGCCATAGTCGTGGCTTTGGTTATAAGTATCGCCGGGTATCTGGCCTTACTGAGATTGCCGGTCGAGCAGTTTCCCAATATCGTCCCTCCGGAGGTGAGCGTCCGGGCCTTATATTCCGGGGCCAGCGCCGAAACCTTGGAATCCACGGTGGCCCAGCCCATCGAAAGCGCCATGAACGGCGTGGACAACATGCTCTACATGTCCAGCCAGTCTTCCAATAACGGTTTCTACAACCTGTCCATTACCTTCAAAATCGGGTCCGACCCCGACATGAACATGGTCAACGTCCAAAACCGTTTGAAGAAGGCCGAACCGCTTTTGCCCCAGGAGGTGACCAGGTCCGGCATTGACGTTGACAAGAGCACTTCGTCGTTTTTAAAAGCCTATACCTTCTACTCCCCCGACGGTACCCTATCGGATTTGGAACTTAGCGACTGGGTGGCCAACAATATCCAAGATCCCTTGTCGCGCGTTTCGGGCGTGGCCTCCATAGAGTTTTTTGGCTACAACTACAGCATGCGGATCTGGATGGATCCCGACAAATTGGCCGCCCTTAACATTACCCCCTCAGACGTTATCGCCGCCCTGCAAAGCCAGAACGTACAGGCGGCCATCGGCGAGGTGGGCGGGGCCCCCACCCCGGAAAACCAAGAACTCCATTTTAACTTGATCGCCACGGGGCGTTTAAGCGACGTTGAAGAATTTAAAAACATCGTCATTCGCACCAATTCCGACGGCAGTCTCATGCGTTTGGGTGACGTGGCCGAGGTGGTTTTGGACACCAACAGTTACGCCCCCACGGCCGTTTATAAAGGCGCCAACGCCACGGGCATGATGATATCCCAGTCGGCCGGGTCAAACGCCGTGGCCACGGCCGCCGCCGTCGACGAAGCCCTTGACGAAATCATAAAAAGGTTCCCGCCGGGCTTGGCCATAATGCCGGTCTTTGACGCCACCATGTTCGTCAGGTCCTCGATTAGGGAGGTTCAGGAGACCATCTTCATAGCCATGGCCTTGGTTATCGGGGTGGTTTACCTTTTCTTGGGCAGTTGGCGGGCCACCCTTATTCCCATGGTGGCCGTGCCCGTATCCCTGATTGGAACCTTCGCCGTCCTTTTGGTTATGGGTTACTCGGCCAACACCATCTCCCTATTGGCCTTGGTTCTTTCCGTGGGCATAGTCGTGGATGACGCCATCGTGGTCGTGGAAAACGTCGAAAGGGTCATGAGACAAGACGGGCTGGGGGCCAGGGAGGCCAGCATCAAGGCCATGGGCCAAATTACCGGGGCGATTGTGGCCATCGCCTTGGTCTTACTTTCCGTCTTCGTTCCGGTGGCCTTTATCCCCGGCCTATCGGGTAAGCTCTATCAGCAGTTCGCGGTCACCATCTCGGTTTCCATGCTCATCTCGGCCGTGAACGCCTTGACCCTCAGCCCGGCTTTGTGCGCCATTTTACTGACGACCAGCGAGAAAAAGCCGTTTTTCGTGGTTAGGATCTTTCAGAACTTAGTTGCTTCCACCAGGAATAAATACTTTTCCTTGGTTAACGTTCTTTTGAGGCGTTCGGCCTTTGGCTTGGTGGTGGCCGGTTTTTGTTTGGCCTCGGCTTACGGGCTTTTGCAATTCACCCCCTCCGGGTTTTTGCCCGACGAGGATCAGGGCACGTTTATCATCCAGATCGGTTTGCCGGAAGGAAGCTCGATAAATAAGACCAAGGAAGTCTTGATTAGGGCCGAGGAAATCGTCTCGGGGATCGAAGGCGTCGAAAACACCATGGCCATCGTGGGCATTAACGTCGTAAACTTCAGTATCCAAGATAACGCCGCCTTCATGTTCGTTGGCCTTAAACCCTACGATGAGAGAACGACCCCGGAAACCCAAGTCGTTTACCTGGCCAATGAAGCCAACGTCAGGCTCTCTTCAATAATCGAAGCCACCTGCGTCTCCTTTGTTCTCCCCCCGATCATGGGCCTGGGCTCGGTGGGCGGTTTTGAGTTTATATTGGAGGATCTGGCCGGGCGCGACGCCTCGGCCTTCGCCCTGGAGGCCCAAAAATTCATTGGCACGGCCATGCAGGACCCGGCCATGCTCATGGCCTTCACGTTTTTTAATACCGATACCCCGGTTTTAAACGTCGACGTCGATCGCGACAAGGCCATACGCATGGGCGTCCCGGTTTCGGACATCTTTTCGGCTTTGCAATTTTACCTTGGTAGCTACTACGTAAACGACTTTAGTTACAAGGGTCGCAGCTGGCAAGTTAAGATCATGGGCGGGGATTTAAGCCGCAAAAACGTGGACGACATCTACGCCATCCACGTTAGGTCCAGTTCCGGGGCCTTTGTCCCCTTGTCTTCATTGGTGACGGTTACCCTCTCCACCGGGCCGCAAAACATCTCCCGTTACAATAACTACCGCAGCGCCACCATCATGGGTAGCGGCAAACCCTGGTTAGGTACGGGCGTGGGCATCGAGGCCATGGAACGGGCCGCCCAGACCCTACCCTACGACATTGGCTACGAATGGACCGGCTCCACCTACCAGGAGAAAGAATCGGCCGGCCAGACGGCCATATTGTTCGTCCTCTCGTTACTTTTCGCCTATTTGTTTTTGGTGGCCCTCTACGAGAGTTGGACCATCCCCCTGGGCGTTTTGATCTCCATCTCGGCGGCCATCTACGGGGCCATGTTGGCCATAAAACTGGCCAACCAAAGCATGGGCCTCTACGTCCAGATAGGCATAATCACCCTAATCGCCCTGGCCAGCAAAAACGCCATCCTAATCGTGGAGTTTGCCAAAGACGCCCGGCAACAAGGGCAGACCATCAAGGAGAGCGCGGCCAACGGAGCCTATTTGCGCTTTAGGGCCGTCATCATGACCTCCATGGCCTTTTTGGCCGGTTTGCTGCCCCTGGTTTTGGCCACCGGCCCGGGGGCGTCGAGCCGCCAAAACGTCTCCGTTTGCGTCTTTGGGGGCATGGTGGCCGCCTCCACCGTGGGCCTAATCATTATCCCCCTGGTTTACGCCATGTTCCAAAAAACCCGGGAGGTCTTCCATCACTGGCGAGGCTCGGATCTTTACGGCCGCAAGTCCATAAAGGAACGGCCCCCCACGGCCAGCCCCATGGAAGAACCCAAGGCCTAAATGGGCCTGGGGTTCTTTACAAAAACCCATTGGCCTTTGGCCTTTTTACCTTTTCCCTGGCCTCGATCCCAAAGGTAGCCAAGTAACCTTTGGGATCGAGGTTTTCCATTACATTCGGGGGAGCTTCAAAGGCTAAAAGGGGCCCGTACAACGCCCCGGGATCGGCTGACCGGTTTTTGGTAAATCGCGATCTCCGTCTTGGATTTGGCCCAGGATATTGAGCCGACTGTTGATTTATTTGTGTCCATCAAGTAAAATCTACTAACTTACTTGGCCATCGTCAGGGCTAGGCCTTGGTGAGTACTAATTAGTCGTTGGATTAGACATTTTTATAGACCATAACTATCGGTTAATTAGAACTCTTTAAATCTGTTAGATTTTTTTTGACGCCTTAGTTTTCTGTAATTATCTTTGTTATTTAAAAGACAATTTTAGTAGTTTAACCTTATTCAATTTAACATTTTAACCGAACTTAATTTTTCTAACAAGAAAAAAATAGCTTGATTTAAAAATTAATCAAGAAAAAGTTTTTTAGGGCCAGCTTTAAAAGTTTAAAGTCTATTCGCCGTTAGAAAAAATTATAAAAACTAACAAAGAATTTACCCTAATCCAGCTTAAGGTTAAAGTCTGTTCACCGTTAGGAAAAAAAATACAAAAGCTTACATGAATTTTACCCTAAACCGGTTTAAGTTTAAAGTCCGTTCGCCGTTAGGAAAAATTAAAAAAATAACCTAAGATTTGCTCTAAACCGAGTTAAGGTTAACCCCATAGAGTAAAGATTAGCTAAAATAAAATTTGATTTCTTTACCCTGAGGTCTGGGAGTTATGGTTTGCCCATAGCCCCCAGTCGCATAATTACGATCGCTTAACAGAATAACTAACATTCGAGAGGAACAATCGGCAAAGCATGCGTATCGTTATCGTTGATAGGGACCCAGCTTTTTTAAAGCCTTTGATCCTGGACCTTGAAAGGGAAGGTTTTTCGGTCAAGGTGGTGGAAAATATCTCCGGGGTTTTGTCCTTTATTAAGTCAAACAGTCTCCATTTTTTGGTCGCCGACAGTAATCTCTTGGTTGACCACTCCCTGGGCTCCGAGGTCCATCGCCAATCCCCCTTAACCCGCCTGATCGTTCTAGCCTCGCGCCCAACCCTTCTTGGCATGATTGAAGCCATTAGTTGCGGCATCACCGACTATTTGGCCAGGCACCCGGATAGTTTTGGGCAATTGGTTGACACGATCCTCGATGAGCGAGATCGTTTGACGCGCTGGCAGTATTCCATCCTAAGCGAAACTTTCGCCCGCGCCTATAAGGGAGAGGCCGAAGAAAAAACCGACCCTGCGGATCCGGCTTCGGCTTTGGCGCCGGCGCCCGACGAGACCCCGGCCTAAGCCCAGGCGGGGGATCGGGCGCGTCCAAAACTTGCCCCGTAAACGCCCGCAAAGGCCCCTGGGAGCCCTTGGCCGGGCCAGGGAGGGGTATTTTTACCTTTGGAGCTCCCTAGGGCCCCGTGGGCGGTTTTAGGCCGTTTTGTGGGCCCGGCCCCAAAAACGGTCCGGTTGGTTTGGATCGATCGCGAGGGTAAGCCGACGGTTTTTTTATCTACGATGAATTTGATTGGTTTGACAGACGGTTACTGGCGTTTTGAGATATTACGCTCCTGGGGTGGACATGTTTTTTGACGAAGACAAATTAAAAGAGCTCTTAAACCAAGCTAGCCTGGATCTTATTATGCTCTCCAGGGACAACGTTCTGGAACTGAGCTCGCTTTTTGGTTTGGTGGAAAATTTGGGGCCGGCCTTTGAACCCCTGGCTACCGATCCCGACAATCCCTCGCCGCTTCCCGGGCGGATCATAGAGTCCCTGGGTACCGTATTAAGGCTTTTGATACTTGACCAATTGCCCGATCCCGATCGGGCGGTTGAGATTGTCGGTCAGGGATTGGGTTTACTGGAAGAACTTTCCAGGTGCCTACCCGTTCAGGCGCCCTTCCAGGGCGATTCGGATGGGTTTTTGAAGCGATGCTCAAAACTTGAACAGGCCGCCTTGGAAAAGCTCATGTTCGACCCGGACGGCCCGCTTGGTTCGTCTGAGAATGGCGAGGCTCCATCGCCATCCGATTGGCCCGGCCCGGAGGAACCCTTACACGTCACGGATAACCTGAGTAAGGGCGCCGGCTCCGAGGTTTTGCCCCCGGCCGCGGCGGCCGGCCAGGGGGCCAAAAGCCCTTTGGCTTCCGAGCCTTTCCAGCCCAGGAAAAAAGGCCACGGCTTGGCTTTTATCGTGCCCACCCCCACCCAGGCCCGCCGGGACGTCTTTTTGCATACCCAAAAACTGACCGTGGATCATTTCAAGGCCGATTTTACGGCGGCTTTGGAAGATCTCCAGATGAAGTTGGTTTCCGTTGAGCAAAAAGCCGATCCGGTCAGCGCCATGGCCGAAACCTCGCCCAGGTTTAGGGCCATTTTGGGCGGGCTAAGTTTACTGGATTTGGACGATTTGGCTCGCCTTACCGCCGACACGATTGGCCTTATCGATTACGTCGTGACCGAACAGGTCACCCATTCGACCATCATTACCGACATATTGCTAAAAAGCTGTTCCTTTATCATCTCGGGCTTATCTACCATGGTGATTAACCCCGACGGTCGCAGCTGGTCGATTAACCCCGAATGGAACGAGCAGGATCTCTCGGAATTAAGGGAAAGTTTATGGGCGGCCAGGCAGGGCATTTTAACCGCGGCTCCCATGGCCCATAGCGCCCAAGGCTCGTCGGCCTCGATCGTCAAACCCAAAAAACTTGGGGAAATACTGGTCGAAAAGGGCTTGATCTCCGAAGGCGATCTGGGCGGCCTTATCCAGGCCCAAAAGACCGTGCGGAGCGTCAGGCTCGGCGAGATTTTGGTCAAGGACAATTTGATTACCGAAGACGAGCTAAACGAAGCCTTGAAGCGGCAGCAAAACGAGGACAAGGGCCGTAGGATCGGTGAGATCTTGGTTAGCATGGGGCTTTTGGAGCATGAGCACATCGAAAAGGCCCTAAAAATCCAAGAGGGCATGAAAGAAACTAAGCTCGGCGAGATAATCCTAAAGCAAAAGATCGGGGCGCCGGACAAGGTGGCCGCGGCCCTAAGGGAACAAAAGCGCAGCGAGGGGCTGGCCGGGTCCACGGCCGTCCCGGGAGTGCCCCACACCGTCAAGGTCGAAACGCAAAAGCTAGACGGGCTAATCGATCTCGTCGGGGAATTGGTCATAACCCAATCTTTGATTACCTCCAACGATTCCATCAAAGAATTAAAAGAGCAAAAAATCAACAAAGATCTGGCCCAGGTCTCCAGGATCACTTCCGAGCTCCAGAGAAACGCCATGAGTCTGCGCATGGTCCAGATCAGCAATACCTTTAGGAAGATGAGTAGGCTGGTTAGGGATCTGGCCCATAAGTTTGAAAAAGACGTTGAATTCCAGACCCAGGGCGAGGACACCGAGATCGATCGCAACATGGTCGAATCCCTCTATGACCCCTTGGTCCACATGATCAGAAACGCCCTCGACCACGGTTTGGAACTGCCTAAGGAAAGGCTTAGCCGAGGCAAATCCCCCAAGGGATTGGTCTCCTTAAAAGCTTACCACCAGGGCGGAAACGTGGTCATAGAACTCTCCGACGACGGTAAGGGCCTAGACACCCAAAAGGTCATGGAAAAGGCCGTCGAAAAGGGCCTAATCCAGCCCGGGGAGAACCTTTCCAACGTGGCCTTGCATAACCTGGTTTTCCAACCGGGCTTTTCCACAAACGATAAGATAACCGACATCTCCGGCCGGGGCGTGGGCATGGATGTGGTTAGGAAGTCCATTGAGCTTTTAAGGGGCAAGGTCGATTTTACTTCCAAGCCCAACGAGGGTTCGCTTTTTACCATAAGGCTCCCCCTAACCCTGGCCATAATAGACGGCATGATCGTAAGGGTGGGCGAGAATCGTTACATACTACCGACGATCTCCATTAACCAGTCCTTTAGGCCAAAGCCGGAAGACTATTTTACGGTCAAAAACCAAGGTGAGATGATTAAGGTCCGAGATAACCTCCTGCCTTTGGTTAGGCTAAATAGGCTGGTGAACGTTTCCGACGCCGTCTCCGATCCCGCCCACGCCTTGGTGGTCGTGGTCGAAAACGAGGGCCAAAAGTGTTGCCTACTGGTTGACGAAGTTTTGGGAAAACAAGAGGTGGTCATCAAATCCCTGGGCGAGCGCTTAAAATACGTCAGGACCCTGGCCGGCGGCACCATCCTAGGCGACGGCAAGGTTGGCCTAATCCTTGACGTTAACGGTCTCTTCGAAGCCGAGGAAGGCCCCGGCATGTTTTCCTCCGGCCCCATTTCCGGCTCGACCGACGACTGGGACATGGACGGGGATTCTTGGAATTAGCCAATGGGCCAGCCGGGCTGGCGGCTTGGCTAATTCCAGGTCAAAGCCCAGGACAAAGCCCGGGCCAAAATTAGTTTCGCCGCGAATCTCGCCCCCGGCCCAAAACCCAGCGGCGCGCGCCTTTGGGGCCAAAGAAAAATTCGCCAAATTTAGCCGTTTTTTTAACCCTTTAATCTGGCTTTCAATGTCCGGCTGGCCTAATCACTCCCATATGAGCAAAGGCCGCGTTATAATGGTAATTAGGAAGTCGCGTATTGGCTTAACCAAAAGACCAAGCGCTTAAACTTAAAACGATTTTTTTCGGCCCTTGTCCCTAAGGGCCAAGGCCCCCTCGCCCAGGCGCGATCGCCTCGATCGCTTTGCTGGCTTTGATGGCTATTAAAGCGTCCGGGGCCGTCATGAAAAATTGCGGTTAACGATTGGCCTTTTTTTGTCTTGTCGCGGTTTTTAGTTTTTCGCCTCTCCCCCTGACCCTAGGTCAAGGTTTTTCCCAGGGAATCAAAAATGAGTCAAGCTGCTGCCGTTGAGCCCACCACCTTGTCGATTGACCATACTAAGGATCAAAAATTTCTTAGGTTTGAATTGGATGGTGAGTTTTATGGGTTGGACATATTAAAAATCATGGAAATAAACGGTATGATGGAAATCACCTCGGTTCCTCAAACCCCGCAATTTATGAAAGGTCTCATTAACCTTAGGGGCAAGGTCATACCGGTCATTGATTTAAGGCTAAAGTTTGGTTTGCCGGAGGAAGACTATACCGAGAGAACCTCGATCATCGTCATCGAGTTTAAGACCGTGAACGGAACCACTCAAATGGGTATCGTCGTTGACCGGGTCTCCGAGGTCATCACCATAAACCAAGCCGACATAGTCCCGGCCCCGGAGTTTGGGAGTAAGCTAAAAAGCGAATACATCAAAGGCATGGCCAAGACCAAGACCCAGGTCCTGATTATTCTTGACATAGATTTGATTTTAACGGACGAGGAATTGACCTTTGGGCCCAAGGCCGCGGCCGCCGAACCCCAGGAAAACCAGGAGAGCTAGGCTTGGCCTAAGTTTGGTTGGCGCCTGACCCCCAAAGGTCCCATGTTACTTGGATATTTATTAACGATAGGAACCGGATGCCACATATGAATAACCCACCCATCTTTTCCCAACCGGAACTGACCGACGCGGAATACCAGACAATCGCCAGTTTCGTCCATAAGGCGAGTGGCATCAATCTACTGGACGGCAAAAAAGAATTGGTTCGGGCCAGGCTATCCAAGCGGATTAGCCAATTGCAAATGAAAAATTTTAAGACTTACTTCCAGTATGTCATGACCGACAAGTCCGGCGACGAACTGGTTTTTCTCTTAGACGCCCTGGCCACGAATCTAACCAGTTTTTGGAGAGAGCCCCAGCATTTTGATTTCATGGCCAAAACTTTCATTCCCGAACTTGAGGCCAAGCGCAAACGCCCAGGCGGCGGCGGGCCCAGGATGAGAATTTGGAGCGCGGCCTGCTCCTCGGGCGAGGAACCCTACACCATCGCCATGGTCGTTTTGGAGAGGAGTTCCTATTTCGCCGCCGGGGGAGATTTTAGGATCCTCGCGACCGACCTTTCCACCAAGGTCCTGGACGTGGCCAAACGGGGCCAGTACGGACCCGAGAGCGTGAAAAACATCCCGCCCGCCAACCTCCACAACTTTATGCAAAAGGTTCATTCGGATAAGGGCGGGGCCATTTTCGCCATCAAGCCCGAGGTCAGGCGCATAATCTCCTTTAGGCGTTTCAATCTCATGGATCCCATGCCCTTTAAAGGCCCCATGGATTTGATCTTTTGCCGAAACGTCATGATCTACTTTGACCG
>JAITLH010000151.1 GCA_031277995.1 Deltaproteobacteria bacterium | reverse complement strand
CCCTTAAAACCCCCGACTTGTCGTTTTTACCCGACCTGTTCCAATTACGCCATTTTGGCGTTTCGTCGGCACGGGTTTTTTCTCGGCTTTTGGCTAAGTTTGAAACGCCTCATAAGGTGCCACCCCTTTTCCGCCGGCGGCTACGATCCCGTGCCGCCCAAAAAGAACGATAAATAACGCCTGACTGGGCCAAAACCCATCCCGGTCGCGGTCTAACGACGAGCCAAGCCTATGGGGTAGGGAGTTTTTTTAATGGATAAACGGACGCTTTTGACCATGGTCGTGATGGTGGCCTTTTTCGCTCTCGTAAGCGTTGTCTACCCGCTAATCTTCCCGCCCCCGCCCAAGCCCCCCCAGCCGGCCCAAAGCGCCCAGGTAGGGGCGGCGCCCCAGGGCGGGGCTGACTTGGTTAGCGCCGAAGAGGCCCTGACCCAACCGGTCGAGTTAGCTAAGGACTCTGGCCAAGAAAGCCAGGCCCCAGCCGCGGTTCCGGCCCGGGACATTACCGTCGAGACGCCCGAATACGCGGCCGTTTTGACCGAGGTGGGCGGAAGGTTAAAATCCCTGACCCTAAAAAAATACCGGGCCACGGGCCATGGCGATAAGGAAGCGGAAAAAAACCAAGAGCTGGTGGGAAATTCCAATAACCAAGCGGCCCTGCCCTTGGCCCTTAGGATCTACGTAAACGAGGCCGATTTTTTGGATCTGACCAACCTTAGGTTTACCGCCGACCAGGAAAACCTAAAGGCGGAAACGGGCCCCAAAAAGCTTACCTTTACCGGGCGAACTTCCAAGGGCCTGGTATTGGAAAGGACCTTTACCTTTACCCCCGGCAGTTACCTAATCTCCCAAACCGTGGCCGCCAAAAACCAAAGCCAGTCCTCGGCCTACGCCGGGCGCTTGGGCATGACCTTGGTCGCCCATCCCTTTGGCGGGCGGCCGGGCCGCTACGATACCGTGGCCGGCTACTTTAACGGGGATCTTTTCAAGGCCGCCGTGGGTAAGGCCCCGGCCAAGCTTAAAGATCTGGGCTCCCCCAATAACCCCCAGTGGCTAGGTTACATGAGCCAATACTTTTTGACGGCCCTGGTTCTTTCCGGCCAAAAGGCCGGATCGCCGGATGAAGGCGGCCTAATCATGCAAGCCGCGACCGAGTCCCAGCAAGGCATTATGCTCATCGCCTCCTGGCCCCTAAGCCTAAACCCCACAAACGAAGCCGCTTTTGACTTTTCCGTCTACTACGGGCCCAAGGAAACCTCGGCCCTAAACGAGGCCGGGCATCGGCTTAGCCAAAGCGTGGATTTGGGTTGGTTTGGCTTTTTGGCTAAACCGTTGGCGTATCTCCTTAGGATGTTTTACAACCTGGTGGGGAACTATGGCCTGGCCATAATCATCGTCACCATCTTAATAAAGATAGCCCTGGCCCCCCTTACGGCCAAGAGCTACAAATCGATGAAGCAGATGCAAAAACTGGCCCCGAGGATGCAGGTTTTGCGGGAAAAGTACAAAGACGATCGGGAAACGCTAAATAAGGAAATGATGCAGCTTTACCGCACCTACAAGGTTAACCCCTTGGGCGGGTGTCTCCCCATGCTTTTGCAAATTCCCTTCTTTATCGCCTTTTATCGGGTCCTCGATTACGCCTTGGAGCTTCGGGGGGCGCCTTTTATCCTCTGGATAAAAGATCTCTCGGCCCCGGATCGGCTTTTTGACTTTGGCGTCACCATTCCTTTTTTGGAACCCCCCACCGGCATTCCGGTCATGACCCTCCTTATGGCCGCCTCCATGATCTGGCAGCAAAAGATGACCCCCTCCATGGGCGACCCGACCCAGGCCAAGATCATGATGCTAATGCCCCTTTTCTTTAGCATAATCCTTCTTAACATGCCCGCCGGCCTGGTCCTTTACTGGCTGGTCAATAACGTCCTTTCCATCGTTCAGCAAAAGTTCATTAACCGCCCCGACCCCAAAGAAGACGCCCCGCCCGCCAAGGCGGCCAAACCGCGAACGGCCAAAAAATAAAAACGACAAAGGCCCGTAAGCTTACGCTTACGGGCCTTTTTTAGTTGGGCTGTTTGGGGAGGATTAAGCTCGCTTAATCGTCCCAGGACTGGACGTAGTCGCCGACGTTGACGCTCCCTTCCCTTATTTCCAAGGTACTGCTATTGGGCCCCACGTCCCTTACGACGAGCCTGGCTTTGGCTTCACCCGGTATGACGTAGTTTATGGCAATGGAGCTCGTTAGGACTTCCTTTTCAGACAAGGCCACGAAATCGACGCCTCGTTTAAGGCCCACGTCCTGGCCAAAATTTATGGTGGCCGTTTGGCCGTTTTCCTCTATGACCGTGGCCTTAAAGGGCGTGTAGGCCAAGCCGTCCAGGCTCCGGTAGTAAAGGTCATCGATGGCTTCGTCGAGGCTTAGCTCAATGGATTCTTGCGTGATGGGCGGGGTTTTGTCGGCGGCGAAAAAATCCACCGGTTCCCTTCCGGTCCTATGGGTGCCTTCCCCGGCCCGGGCCGTCACCACCAAGCCCGTGGCCGTGTCGTAGGCGATAAGGGTCAAAAGGGCGTCCACGTAATTTTGCTGGTCGGTAAAATAGCGCACCAAGCGGCGCCAGCCGCGGCGGCCGCCTTGCTGTTCTATCTGCGAGATGGTCCCTTCCATGACCACGTTTAGGTTTAAGGCGTGGCCTATGCGCTGGGCCATCTCGGGGGTGAGTTCCCCCCCGGTCCAACCCAAACCCATGGCCGTCTCGGTCACCTGGGAAGGCGGCACCATGACCAAACGGGAATTGTCGGCAAACCTCTGGGTCACCAAATTGGCCATGTTGGGCCCGGCCTGGGGCGTTCCCAAACCGACCTCGTCTCTAAAATTCAAGACCCCGATCCTTAACTTGGCCGGGCTAATGAAACTTTTTTGGCCCAGCGAACCGATGCGAAACTCATTGTCCCGGGCCATGTCGGCCCAGACCCCGCAGCCGGTAAAGGTCGCGGCCAAGGCTAGGCTTACTAGGGCCAGGCTTAAAAAGGTTAGGGTCTTGGAGGCCAGGGCCTTGGGTACTATTGTCTGGGCTTTGGACATTATTCGTTTACACCGTTTCGCGTATCGATAAACCCGACCAAGGTCGGGGTAAATAAGAATCCCAAACCCAAGCCCGGGGGCCCGGTTTGGTTCCAAAAAAAGTTTTTTTGGCGACTAGGAAAAAGGAAGGGTTTTAAAAGGACGCGTCCTTTAAGTTTTGGACTATCGTACTCTACGCATGGGCTTACGTCAAGACTTAAAGGACCAATCAAGCCGAGTCAGGGGTCCAATGATTCCGGCAAGGTTTATAAAAAAAATAATGTTGGAATTTAATAAACTTTGTTTGGAATAATAACGGATTCATTTGCCCAATAAAAGCCCTAAATCTAACAATCAAAAAAGCTGACTCTTTTTAGCTTGTTATCTTCTTTTAGCTGCTTCTATCTATTTATCGTGATAAATTCCAGCTATTGTCGGGCCTTTTATTTCCAAAAAATCCCGTTGGCCTTTTCCAGGTGGGGTAGGTTCAGGGAGAGGTTTTTGGCGATCATGTAGGCGCTGTGGATGGAATAGTAACCCTCGGCGCCCTGGTCGGGCCAGATATCGTCCAGGGAGTGTTCCTTTAGATAGTCCTTAAAGCCCTCGACGCCTTTGGTGGTCAGGATCTTGATGGTGTTTAGTCCGGGACTAATTAGGCTCGTTTCGATTAGGCCCGAGATCCAGGCCGGGCTATCGGCCTCAAAGGTCGAGGGTTGGCCGCCCAAGGCCATGGCCAGGACCTTGGCCTCGAAACTTATTTCCCTTATGAAATTGGCCAGCTCGTTGGGGGTCTTTAGTTCCTTTTTATGGCGAAGATAGGCCCCGTAGAGGGTGTAGGCGTTAATCAAAGCCGCGGCCGTTTGGACCCCAACCGGGTCGTCCATGGTCTGAACCTTATAGGCCCCGTACTTAAAAAGCGAGGCCTCGGTGGAGCGCCCGTTGGTTGGCCCGGCCAGGATAAAAAGCCCGCCCTTGTCGGCCAAAACGTCCATGGGGTCAAAGGGCCCGGCCAGGGCCAGGATGTTTAGTTTGGGTTTGCCGGCCGAAACGGCCGCTTCCCAGGCCATCTGGATGGTCAGGCGGTGGGAGAGGATCTCAAAACCGCGGCTAGCCAGAATTAGGGTCCTAAGCTCGGTCGAGGTGGCCAAAATGGTCTTAAACAAGGGCCCGGTCAACTGGGGGGGCGTGGCCACGATTACTTCCGTGGCCTTCCTAAAGGCCTCCAAATAATCGTCGGTGGGAAAGACGTTTTTGGGGAGCCTAAGGTCGGGGTTTGACTCCATGGTCCGATCGTAATCGAGGCGCTGGATGGCTTCCTCGGAAGGGTCGTAGAGGGACAGGGAGGAATTGTGGAATTTTTTGTCGTTAAGGGTTCTTTTGCCGATTAAGGAGACCAGGGCGAAACCCCATTGGCCGGCCCCGCAAACCACCAGGTTTTCCTTGGCCGAGGGGCTGTAAAGCCTACGGTCGCTATGGGTGGCGTAATACAAAAGGGCGTGTTTGGCCTTGACCTTGGGAATTTTTTTCCACTTGGGGCCGCGGTCGGAGACGATCGATCTTCTGGCCAGATAGTTTAGCCCGTCGTTTAAGGCCGCGGCCAGATCGCCGCTTTTGATGATGTCCTCAAAATCCGGGTCCAAATCAAAGTTTCTCTGGTGGTAGGCCTTGACGGTTTCCAGGGCCTTGGCCGCCGAGTCTTCCAAGGCCGCTCGGCCTTTCCCCTGACAGCCTTCCAGGGCCAGGGCGGCCAAATGGCTGGTCATGATCTTTTTGTCCCGGGCGATCTCTTTAATGGCGTAGAGGCTGGTGTATTCGTCCAGGGCCAGCTCCCTGGGCGTGGCTTCCCATTCATTTCTTATGTCCGAAAGTAACCGGCCCCGTCCAAAACCCACGTAGGCCCGGCCAAAAAGATCCTTTAGCCCGCCCAAAACGCCCTTGGTTGGGTTCCAGGGCCTTTTTAAAAATTCCCCGATGACCCGGCTGCCGCTAATCCAAGAAAATAAGCCCTTGCCCTCGGACAAATTTCGATCCTCTGGCACCAAACTGTAGCTTAAAACCACGGGCTGGATTAAGACGTCGCCCCTCGCGGCCAAGGCCCCTTGGATGGTAACTAGCCGCCTAGGATACCTTAAAGAGCCGTCCCGGGTCCTGGCCCCGCCCGACCAGGCTTCCAAGAAGATGCCCTGGGGTTTACCCATCTCGGCCAAGGCTTGGCAGTAATGGAAAAGCGCCGACAGATAAGAGCGGCTGGCCCCCTTTCTGACGATGACGTAGGAACCGGCCATGAAAATTTTGGTCAAAGACGGCGTGTACATCATGTTTTGGCCGGCCGCGAATAAGGGCAAATGGAGGCCGTTTTGGGTAATGAAGGTATCGAAGAGAAACTCGTCAAAGTGGGAGGAGTGATTGATTAAGTAAATGATGCCCAAGCGTTCTTCTTGGGCTTTTTTAAGGATGGGTAGGTATCTAAGTTCCCTTAAATCCTCGGAAGTAAAGATCCGGTTAACGTCCCTTGAGGTAAAAAGATGGTTTATGAAGTTAAAACAAGCGGCCGTGGCCGTTTGGTGCAACCGGTAATCGTAGCGGCAGGAAATAAGATCCACGTGGCTTTTGATTTCCAGCTGGCTGACCGGTTCCGACTTTTCCTGAAAGGCCCTCTGGGTCAGATCCACGGCCAGTCTCGCGATTTGCTCCTGGTCGTCAAAAGCCGGGGCAATGAACCCCTCCTTCAAAAACCCCAGACCCGGTTCGTACTTAGACAAACGTTCCGCGGCTTTGACAAAATCGATCTTCTTAAATAGCGTCCGCACGGGCAGTTCGCTAAGGCTCTTTAAATTAAACTTCACCCAAACCCACCCACGCCAACCCCTTTCAGGCCCCAAAGCGGGCCCGGAAAGGGATGGGCAAAATAAACCCAACCCCGGCGAGACTCCCCCCGGCGAGACTCCCCATGGAACTCCCATGGGCCCCCGGGCCAGGCCAAAAAAAACTCCCCCAGGCCGCTTAGGTCTGGGCGGCCGGCTCCAAACTTACCGGCGCCAAACTTACCGGCGCCACGGGCCACCCGGGCCAGGCCAAAAAAAACTCCCCCAGGCCGCTTAGGTCTGGGCGGCCGGCTCGGAACTTACCGGCGCTATGGTGAAATTGGAAATGTCGGTTGGCAACTTGTCAAAGACAAACATGTAAGGCACTTGCTTACCGGGCAATACGTTAGTGTTGGTCCCGTTTTGCCCGCCCTTTAAGGCCAGGCGGCTTAGGATCTCCTTCATCGAGAGGTTTTTCAATTCCTCCTCGGTGAATAAATTGCCCGCGAAAACGTGCCTTTCGGCCAAGACCTTATTGTCGGCGTCGGCCAAAACGGCCTTAAGCCTAATGAAACTTACCGCCCTGTCGTTGTCGTTATTGATTAACCCAGTTAAGACCAAAATCATCCCGGCCTCGGCGTTTTCGATGTAGTGGTGCGAGGTGATGTCCGAGGGAATGCTAAATTTCATCGCCGCTTCTTCTTCCCCGGGTCCCCTCACTTCCCCCATGGCCGCCTCGGCTTCGCCGCCGCCGGCCCTGGCTTCCTGAACCTGGCCTTGGCCCAGGCCCTGGCCCTGCCCTTGGACGGGCGGAACCTCGCCGGAGCCGCTACCCAAAGACATAAAGAGCGTCGCGATTACCAAGCCCGCCGCCACCACCGAAAAGACCAACAAAAGCACCTTTTGGCCATTGGTAAAAAGCTTGGGCGAAGGCTCGCGCAAAATCGGACCATTGTCCGTGTCCTCAAAACCGCCCCCCAATCCTGGCTCGGTTCCGGCCAAAGCCCCGGGTCCGGCATAAGCCAGGGCGCCATCGCCCAGGCCAAAACCCGGCTCCCCGGCCATCGCCCCCAATACCGCCATCCCCTCGCCGGGGCCCACCTCGGCCTCGCTGGCCCCCGGCCAAACGGCCGCCCCAAAAGCGGCGCGTCCAATTGGGCCATGGGACACGGGGTCGGCCCCCAAGCCCAGATCCGGCCCGGCCGTTAGCGGAGCGCTAGAGCTTGGCTTTAAACCGGTCCCGTCGGGAACCACGAAACTGTCCCCGTTACCCAAGATGAGATTTATGGGATTGTTTTCGGCCCGCTTGGGCGGTATGGCCGTGAGGGGTTGATCCAAATCACCCGCTTCCCCGGAAGCGTAACTCGCCTGGCCGCCGGGGTAACGATCCCCCAAGCCCAGGCCGCTTTGGGTCCCGGTGACCGTCTCCCCCGGGCCTTGAAAATAACTGTCCAGTTCCCGATCCAGCTCTTCGAGGCCCCCCTGGGCCGGCGGCGGCCCGTTTACGGCCCTGGGCAGGGCGTTTTCCCACCCGGCTCCTTGGCGAGGCTCCCGGCCAGGCCCCGAGCCGCTCTCGGCTCCGGCCTCCCTGGGCGGGGGCGGGGTCACGATAAAGACCGCTTGACAGTTGGAACAGCGTACCCTCGTGCCCGTCGCTTTGATCTGGCCTGAGTTTACCCTGAACTTGGTGTGGCATTGGGCGCAAGTAATAATCATCCGAATACCGATTGAAAGAAAAGGGTTAATGAAACGCGGAAAAAGCGGTAAAATACCATTCTCCCCCGCCTGGCGATTGGCCTAAGGCTTGGCTCGTCCCCTCGTCCCCCGGGCCCCGGGCCCTGGGGATTTGGGCCAAAACCAACCATGGCCCAACCTCACTATAGCGAAAATAAACCGATAAGGCCAACCCCGGCCAAAAAATAACCGCCCGGAAGGACCCCGGCGCCATATCTAGCGTCAAGCTCCCAGGCCACCCCTATAAATTTCTTCTAGTTGGTCCTTTAATTGAATCAATTTTAACCGATCGTAATCATAAAGTCCAGAGGCTCGAAATATACATATAGAGCCAAGCTTAAATTTTAAATACATTTTGCTTTATACCAGAAAAGTAGTTAAACATCAAGAAAAATGCGCATAATAGTTTGTAACTTGACCTTGGTCTTAAGCCTTTGAATCAGGTAAGTAACGATCAACCGTGGGTAATGTGTCCCGTATCCTCACCCTTACAAAAAATTCCCTAACTTTTTGCCTTTAATAAAATCGTCCCCCCCGGGGCGGGGAGCGATTTTCCACCCTCCCCAAAGGCCTTTGGCCCCCCGCCGGCCTTTGGCCCGCCCGGCCCATGGCTTATCCCCATGGCCTAGCCCCCGGGCCAAGCGCCTGGCCCTTCCCGCCGTTCCCCAACCCAAGCCGCGGCCAAACC
>JAITLH010000123.1 GCA_031277995.1 Deltaproteobacteria bacterium | reverse complement strand
CCAAACGGCCGGCCGTTTGGCCGGGGAGGTCAGGGTTTGGGGCGATTTTTTGGGGTAGGCACTGGGGCTTTGGCCTTTGGTAAGTTTTAACTTGGATAATCGTAAGCGTTTTTAAGTTTTTTTGGTTAAAGGCGCCGGGAATATCGGCCGTTTATTTTTTTTAAAAAAAGGAAAAGTGAGTCATGGCGTCAGCGGATGGGATTCCCCATTGGGATCTGGACGGTTTTTTCCGGAGGGGAAGATCGACCTAGACCAGGCTTTAAAGCTTTTGGAAGAAAGGTTTGTCAAATTTGGCCAAGTGAGAGGCCGTTTGGAAAACGACCAGCCCTTGGCCGACGAGGACTTTTTAAAGTTTTTGGCCGAGCTCGAAGAGATTCACCGCGCGGGTACCTTATTGGCCGGTTACGCTTCGCTTAATTTCGCCCAGGACACCTCGGATCAAAAGGCCCAGAGCCTGATGTTCAAGGTCGAGGCCGTGATGGCCAAGCTGGAAAACGAGGTTCTGTTTTTTAGTTTGTGGTGGAAAGATCTGCCCGACGAAAAAGCCGCCCCGTTACTTGAGGCCGCGCCCAGGCATCGCTACATGCTGACCCGGGAAAGGGACTTTAAAAAACACACCCTGACCGAAGCGGAAGAGAAAATCATTAACCTAAAGGATTTGACCGGGGGCGATTTTCTCACTAGGCTTTATGACTCCATTACCAACGCCTACGTTTATCGGCCCTCCTTTTTGCCCCCCGGGGAAATTCGCGATTTAAGCCGCGAAGAACTCATGAGTTACGTAAGGGATCATCGGCCCGAATACCGGGCCGGGGCTTACCAAGAACTCTACCGCGTTTACGAAAAAGCCAGCGCCACATTGGGCCAGCTCTATCAGAACCTAACCCTGGACTGGTATTACGAAGAGGTGGTCATGCGTCACCACGCCTCTCCCGTGGCCGCCAGAAACAAGAGAAACGACCTAAAGGACGAAACCGTCGAAAGCCTTTTAAGGGTTTGCCGAAAAAAAGCCCCCGAGGTCTTTGGCCGATATTTTAAAGTCAAAGCCCAGAGGCTGGGACTGGACGCCCTAAGGCGTTACGACATCTACGCCCCCTTAAAGCCGGCCGAGAAAACTTTCACCTTCGCCCAAGCCCTAAAAGAGGTGGATCAGGCTTTTAGGGCCTTTGACGCTGAGTTTGCCGATCTGGCCCTAAGGGTCTCCAAGTCCAATAGGCTAAGCGCGCTTATTAGCCCGGGCAAACAGGGCGGGGCTTTTTGCTCATCCACCGTCCCCGGCGATACCCCCTGGGTCTTGATGAATTACGAAGGCCATCAACACGACCTATTCACCTTGGCCCATGAGCTTGGCCACGCCGTCCATAGCCTGCTGGCCTCAAACCTTAGCCTGTTTGAGTTCCACAGCGCCCTACCCATGGCCGAGACGGCCTCGACTTTTGGGGAAATGCTTCTTACCAAGCATTTTAGGGAAACCAGCGACGAAAAAGACGTCGAGGCCCTAAGCTTTGGCCTTTTGGATGACGCCTACGCCACGGTCGGAAGGCAAGCCTTTTTCTCGCTTTTTGAACTCGAGGCCCACCGCCTGATTAAGCAAGGGGCCACCCCCAGCGAACTCGCGGAGGCTTATCTGGAAAACTTAAAAGAGCAGTTTGGCGACGCCGTCTCGCTTTCCGACGAATTTCGTTGGGAATGGACCAGCATCCCCCATTTTTTCCATACGCCTTTTTACGTTTACGCCTATAGTTTCGGCCAACTTTTGGTCTATAGCCTCTGGAATCTCTACCAAAACGAAGGCCCCTCGTTCGTTCCCAAGATGAAGGCCATATTGGCCAAGGGCGGTTCCGACTCGCCCGAACGGATACTAAGCCAAGCCGGCCTGGGCCCCCTAGACGACGATTTCTGGCTGGGCGGCTTTAAGGTCATTGAGAGTTTTATCCCCAAGGCCTGATTAAAAAAACCAAGCCCCGCCAAAACCGGCGGGGCGAGGGTTTTTTTAAGTTTAAAACCCTTAAAACCAAAAGGGTTTTTAAGCGCGTTTTTAAAGAAAGGAAAAGCGATTGATGAAATCACCGCCTGACACTCCCCATTGGATTCTTGAGCGTTTTTTCCCGGAGGGGAAGAGGGACATTGGCCAGGCCCTAACGCTTTATGAGGAAAGGGTCGCCAAATTTGTCCAAGGGAAAAATCGCTTGGAGGGCGACTTGTCCGCGGCTGAATTTTTGGAGATTTTAAGGGAATATGAGGAGATTTACCTTGAGAAGAATCTATTGCATTCCTACGTCTCGCTTAGTTTTGACCAGGCTCGCTCGGAGCAAGGGGACCTGTCATTTCTGGGCCAATGCGTCGATCGCCTAAATGCGTCTCTGGCCGACCTCGATTTTTTCGCGATTTGGTGGCGAGGCCTTCCCGAGGAAAGGGCCCAAACTTATATCCAAGCCTCTCCCGGCCATCGCCACGCCCTTAGGCGGCAATGGGCTTATCGAAAATACGCCCTGACCCTAGAAAAAGCCAGGGAAAGTGACCAAAGCCACACAAACGTAAGAAAGCGTCTCATTAATCGGTATCGGTCGCTGACCGACTCCTTTGTCTATACCCCGGGGTTTTTGCCGGGCCCCGAAAGGCCTTCCTTATCGCCCGTGGAAATCATGGGTTTGGCTCAAAATCCTCTCCCCGAGTTTCGGGTGGGGGCTTACAAAGAACTCTGGCGCGTCCACGAAAAAAACTCCGAGGCCTTGTTTCAAATTTACCGGGACCTTGCCAAGGACTGGCATCAAGACACGATAATCGAGCGCGGCTTTTCTCACGCCATGGCGCCCAGAAATTTGGATATCGATCTTAAAGACGAAACCGTCGAAAGTTTTTTAAGGGTTTGCCAAACGAAAGTCCCCGAGGTTTTTGGCCGCTATTTTAAGCAAAAAGCCAAAAGGCTGGGACTGCCCATTTTAAGGCTTTATGACCTCCACGTCCCCGTAGGGGAGGACGATTCATATTATGGCTTTGGGCAAGCCCTTAACGAAGTCGAGCAGGCTTTTAGGGCTTTTGACCCCGAGTTTGCCGATTTGGCCCTTAACGTGCCAAGGTTAAACAGGTTAAGCGGCGACGTTCGCGTGGGCAAACCTTTATTGGCATATTGCCAGACCGTTAACCCCGGCGTCGTTCCCTGGGTCTCGATGGTTTTCCAAGGCCGTCAAAATGACGTTTTTCATTTGGCCCGCAAGCTGGCCTTTGCCGCCCATGCCCAGCTGGCCTCAAACCAAAGCGTGTTTGAGTATGACATCCAGGAGCCCCTTAGCCATATAGCCTCGCATTTCGCCGAATTTTTACTTACCCAGCAATTGATGAAAAAAATCAAAATCAAAGACATCGAGGCCCTAAGGTTTAGTCGGTTGGATCTGGCCATCTCCGAGATTGGCAATAACGCCTTTGGCACCCTTTTTGAAATCAAGGCCCACCAAATGATAAACCAAGGGACCACCGTAAACGAACTCTCGGAGGTCTATCTCGAAAACTTGAAAGAACAATTTGGCAAAGCCCTTAAGGTTCCCGACGAATTTCGCTGGGAATGGCTAAGCGCCTCCATATTTTTCATCGAGCCGTTTTTGGGGTTCACCATCGCCTTCGAGCGACTTTTGGCCTATGGCTTATGGGATCGCTACCAAACCGAAGGCGCCGCCTTTGCCCCCAAGTTTAAGGCCATGCTGGCCATGGGCAGTTCGGACTCGCCCGAGGAGATCCTAAAACTCGCCGGCCTAGGCCCCCTGGATGACGATTTCTGGTTGGGCTGCTTTAAGGTCCTGGGGAAGTTCATTCGCGAGCTTTGATTTTTAAGCCCAAGGCCATAAGCCCAAGATCATAAGGCTTGGACCATAAGCCTTGGACCGTAAGCCCAAGATCATAAGCCCAAGGCCATAAGGCCAAGATCATAAGCTTTGGACCATAAGTCTTGGATGATTTTCCGGGCGCCGCCCGCGAGCGTGACGTTCCCGGGCGGCGCTTTGGCCCCCCATTCGCGAAACGGCCAAAATGGCCCCGTGGCGGCTTTCGAATCCGACGCGGCGCTAATTACGCCGTTCGCGCCCCCCAAGCGCTCCCAGACCCCTTGGCGGCCGTTTAAGGGCCATGTTTCGGGGGCAGCGGGGGTGCCCGCTCTTACCCAAAGCCCCCCAATCAGGCCAGGCCGGAGGCCCAAAGCCCCCGGCTTTTTTTTCTGAAAAAGCGCTTTTTGAACTCACCCAAATTCCCCTTTTGCCTTAATGCCCGTTATAACTATATAAATATTCAAAATATCTTTCCTTGGGTTAAGCGATTTTTATTGCGCTTAATCTCATTGAAAAATTTGACATTTCCTCCCTGGTGACGTATAATTAGCTAAAAGTATATTTTTTTTAAATATATAAAGTTATCAAATGTTATTTAAAAATATACTCCCTCGTAGGATGACCTTTAATTCCATCAATCTAAATTAATTCAGATAATAAGCTTGTTTATCAGGCGTTAAGTGGGATAATTTTACCCGTTAGTGATTTTAGATCGTTATTTTCTAAAAAATTTTTTTAGTTTAGCTTTATAACTTGATTTCTAGCTAATAAGTAAGTTTT
>JAITLH010000410.1 GCA_031277995.1 Deltaproteobacteria bacterium | reverse complement strand
CGTTGGCTTTGGAGAATCTCCAGCCTCGGGCACGGAAGCGGCCGGGGAAACGGCTTCAGCCGTGGCCTCGGGGGTGGTTATTAGGTTAATTTCGACCATGCCCGTTGGCTTCGGAGAATCGCCAGCCTCGGGCACTGAAGCGCCCTCGGAAACGATTACCGCCGTGGCCTCGGGGGCGGTTAGTAGGTTTATTTCGACCATGCCCGTTGGCTTCGGAGAATCGCTAGGCGCGAGCACGGGAGTGCCCGAGGAAACGGCTTCAACCGCAGCCTCAGGGATGGTTTGGGGGATAGTTTCGGTTTTGACTCTGGGTTTACGTCCTCGTTTAGCGGGTACCTTTGGAGAATCACCATCCTCGGGCACGGAAGCGGCCGGGGAAACGGTTTCAGCCGCGGCCTCGGGGATGGTTTGGGGGTTAGTTTCGGTTTTGACTCTGGGTTTACGTCCTCGTTTAGCGGGTACCTTTGGGGAATCGCTAGGCGCGAGCACGGAGGTGCCCGGGGAAACGGTTTCAGCCGCGGCCTCGGGGGCGGTTAGGAGGGAGGCTTCCGGCTGGGTTGGGAGGTCGGAAGCGGTTAAGGGATCGATTATCTCATTAGTTGGCAGGGAGATCTCGATGATTGGGGTTTTTAGAAAGTCCTCCTCGCTAAGGGTTGGGGAGGGGACGGGGGTCCAGTTGGGAGCGACGCGGGCGACGCTTTTTGGGGACCGCTTGGAGTTGTATTTATAGCCCTTTTGAGGATCGTAGGGCGAAAGGTTGTTTGTGTCTAAAAAGGTTTGGGAGTCCTCCCCGATTGAGTCGACCAGTATATGGTCAACGTAGGCTTGGGAGAGGTCGCCTTGGTCCGGTAAGGGCTTGAGATTATATACGAGCGAGCTTTGGCGCAAAGCGTCGCTCCAAGATAAGTGTTGTTTTAGGGAAATCACCTTAAAGAAGGGTTTGTCAACCGGAAGATCCGTAAAGGTCTCGTCAAGCAATCCGAGCGACCGTTCCAGTCGTTTACCCAGATGAGTGTAGCCGCAAGCGTAGAGATACTTGTGGCTAAGGATTTTTCCAAGATCCTCATCTATGTATTGGGTATTGCTGGCGACCACCGTCTCGATTTTAAAGAGAGCTTTTAAAACCAAGGCGTCGAGGGGTTTATCGGTAAAGAAAACCTTTTGGCCAGGCCCCTCCATGACAAAATGTCCCTTAAAGAACATGGCCCCGTTATTCTCGAAATACTCCCTAAGCCAAGGGGAGCACTCTAGCCTGGCCTTGCCTTTTGGCCAAACGAAGCCGGCTTCATTGGGAGTTTCTGAAGGGTTGTCTTCAACAGCCGAAAATATTGGGCGTTCTAAAAGATCGTGCTCAATTGACGCTCTATCAATGTCCAAGATGAGATCCTTGGTCTCGGCTTGGTCTTTTAAAGCGCCTTCGAGAGCCGGGGGATTAATAAGATCCTTGGTCTCGGCTTGGTCTTTTATAGCGCCTTCGAGAGCCAGGGGATTTCGGTCCTGGACAAGGTCGTTTTTATGGGATTTTTTTTCCGAGGGATCCCAGGCCAAATAACCTCGGTTATTCGCGCAAGGGAAGATAATCCGCCCTGTTATGTCAGGGTAAATCTGCCCCTTTTCGACGAAGTTGTCGAGGATTTTGGAATTAATGGAAGTTTCTTTGACCAGCCACGGTCTTAAAACGATCCAGTTGGCCGGATTTGGTTGGGGTAGATTGGGATAGGGAGCGTCGTGATAGTCCCTTAGGGAGTATACCTTAGAAAGAGATCCCCCATAGGAGCCTTTGGGCATAAAGCCCATGACCCGATAGGCTTGATCCGGCGGAATGCCCATGATGTCGGCGGCCAGTTCGGTCAGTCCCACCCCATGGTTTTTACGGGCTAGGTCCTCCCAGATTTGCCCATCGCCCTTAATCACGCGTTCATCCGGCAATTTGACCGCCCAAGTCTTTCTATCGATCTTGTAGTTCATGGGCTTAAGATTGTAAAGGTTTATCGGATAATAAATGGGGTGAGTGGCCGTAAACTCGGGGTTGCCGTGATCGGAATCAAGCGTTTCCGTTATCTTTTTATCATCGCTATTGAGTTGGGCAATTTTATTACCCGCCTCTGTAAGCAATTGAGTAAAATTGGCCATTTGCTCGTAAAGGAATCTAAGGTAATCCCGTTTAAAAGCCTCTTGGTCATGCCCCAGCCCAAATCGCTCATTAAAATGTTCCAGGTTATCGAAACATTTAGGTACGGGTATCTTTTTGTAAACGTCATTCGTGAAAGCTTTATCCGAGATGTGGGACAGCACGTAGAATGGAGACCTGACGTCTTGTTGGCTTTTTTCGGAGACCGGGCTAAACGGCTCAGAGTCCCCAACCTCCATCTCCGCCAAATAATCCTCTAAAGCCACGGTGAGCGATTTTAGGTCTCTGGGGCCATCGTAAAGAAGTTCGCTGTTGGACTTCCGACAGTTCCACTTCTCGTTAAGGATAACGTGGACATGGGGTTTTTCCTCGTCAAGGTGCAAAACCATCGAAAGAACGCTATCTCCGTAGAAGGATTCAACGCAAGACATGGTCAACGACTTGAACCTATCGAATTTTTCTGGATTGAACCTTTCGTTTTTAAGCCTCTCGAAAGCCGTGGGCTTGTTTGGGGACTCTTCATGGGTATTGTCCCCGGCTTCGGATTGAACCGTGGTTTTGTCTTGGGTATCGCCAAGAGTTTCCAGGTCCATTAATGGGACGATGTCAGGCTCCTGGTCATAGAGATAGTTTCTGGAAACCTCAATGATTAAGGCCACGTAAGGATTTTTAACTCTATTGTCCGGACTTAAGATGATGTTTTTTAGCGCAAACACATCTTTAATATCATAATAATTACCCTTGTATATGAATGATAATTTGGCCTGGCCGCTAATGTTAGCGTTTTCTGTGGACTTTTTTCGGAAATCATGGTCTAAAACTTCCAATAAAGTATCCCAGTTTAGTATAATAGTTTTTCTGGTTTTTATAGACGTCATAAGAAAGACTCCTTTTATCAAATGTTAATTAAGTTAAAAACGATAACCAGCCCAAAGCTTTTAAAGTCTGGCGAGCTCGTCAGTTAAAAATTTTTGGTTCTGGGTCAGTGACCTTCCCGTAAGTAACCTAGACCTAAATGAATCGGTCCTAAATGGCCGGGGCTAAAACTAGCGGGCGCGAAATGGATCGGCCAAAATTGGACGCGCCAAAATTGGACGGATCGGAAAAATCTCCGGGATCCCCTCAAGCGCTCTTTCGTCCGGGATTTTTAAGGCCCCGGACCAGGGTGGTTTTTTCGTAAAAACGCCCGCCTAACCTTATTAAGATGGCCCATGACGATTGGCGTTAACGCCGCGGCCAACGAGGGTTAGGGCCAATGAGTGGCGTTGGTCGAAAACCCTTAGGTGGTTTGGGGGTTGGGTTAAATCTTGGCCGGGTAGGATACGTTAATTTTTTGAGTATTGACATAAACATAATTACACTCCTTTACTTAAACGTTAATAATGCCGGGAGCGAAAAAAGCCTAAAACTTTTTAAGCTCTTCGCTCTCGCCGGTCTGGGTTTTTTGATTGCCATTGCGGGCCTCCCCGTTATCCTCCCGGATAAAACAGACCCCTTGGTTAGCGATTGCCGTGGGATTTTGGAAGTCGCGGTTTAAACTTTCTAGTAAAGATTCCCAGGTTGTTTTAATTCGTTTTTTGATTTTTACGGACGGCATTAGAAACTCTCCTTTAATAATAAGGTTAATAAAGACGGGAACGATAAAGGGGCCCAAAGCTTTTAAAGCCGCTCGGTCCCGCTTGGTTGGGCTTTTGGATTGTCTTTGGGGGCTTCTTCGTTATCCTGCCGGGCCAAAGAAAGCGCCTCAGGGCTTAAACCATTTTTAAGACTTTCCAAAAATGACGTTTCATAGGTGTCATGGCTGGGCAGGTTTTCGAATGAAGGGCTTTTTTGTGGCTTGGCCCTTTTAGCCGATGGGCGTAAAGAGAGAAATTGGTCCAAATCGGCTTTGACCTTGCGGGTAAAGTATTCCCAGGAGTCGGTCCGGTGGCACTGATAGTAGGCCGGTTTGAAGTTTGGCATGGTGAGCTTGACTGATTTTCGTAAATCGTGGTTTTTCATTTGGTACCTCTATAGCTACTTGGGTTAAAAAAAAAGGACTGCCAAAAAAGCGGAATATATTAAACCTTGCCTTTGGCCGTCCCGGCCAAGGAAAAAGTTGGGCTAAACATCGATAGGTTCGTGGGAAAAGGCGCTTGGGCGCGAGGCGTCGGCGCCAAGAAAAAAAGAGAGTTTTTTTTATTTTTTAAAAAAGCGACTAAAAAAACCGAAAAAAAAGCCGCCAAAAAATAACGATAAAATCACCTAGACCCCATTGTCTTAGGGCTAAGTGATTAGATATACAAGGATTTTTTCGATCGGGTTTTTTTTGACCGTAATTTTACGATCTCAAACTAGGTTTTTTCCCATGGGCGCTAAAAAGCGCGGCGGTTTTTTTGTCCCGCGACGAGAAGCTTCAAGGGACAAAATTTTGGGATGGATTCGGACGCGGTTTTTAAAGTCGTTTGGTCGAAAGTTCCAACCAAGCTTTTGGGACTTATTGGCGCCCGGTAACTTTAGGGAGAACCTTGGGT
>JAITLH010000008.1 GCA_031277995.1 Deltaproteobacteria bacterium | reverse complement strand
AACAAAAATTTTATCGGCATTTGTCAAGGTGAATTTTAACCCTATGGCTGGGGACTGGGCCTTTTTGGTTTCCGGCGGCCCCCGGTTGAACGCTTACCAAACGTCCGGTTTTGGTAAGGGAGCTTAGCCCAGACCTCGTGGGCAGCCATTGCCAGGTCGCGGTTTTTTTGAAGCGGCGGGGCTTACCCGTCTTGAAGAAAACCGCGGCGCCGCGGCGCCGATAAGGCGCGGGGGGGCGAGGTTTTAGGCCTAAGGGGTTTTTTCTACGTTGAGACGATTGGAGAAATAATGACCAGCTTTCAGAATCACATTCTGCCTTTGATATACGATCCTAGGGAAACCCTATACATAAAGCCAGGCGGGGAGTTGGGGGCGCAAGGCGACGCCAATTTGATTGGCATCATCCCCCCGGTGGCCCCGGGCAATTTTGGCTCAAAGTCTTTCCGTAAGGAATTTGGCTTAAGGTACGCTTACGTTGGCGGGGCCATGGTGGGGGCCATTAGTTCCCGGGCCATGGTCGTGGCCTTGGCCGACATGGGCAGTTTGGGGATTTTTGGGGCCTCGGGCTTAAGCCCCCAGGCCATCGACGAAGAGATTGGCAAGTTAAAAGAAGAACTCCTACCCGACCAATCCTTTGGGTCGTGCTTAATCCACACGCCCCATGACCCGTCCTGGGAAGAAAAAGTCGTCGAGATTTACCTTAAAAAAAAGGTCTCCTTAATCGAGGCCTCGGCCTTTATGCAAATAACCCCGTCCTTGGTTCGCTACCGTCTGCACGGCCTGACCTCGCTCCCGGACGGGACCATCATCGCCCCCAATAGGGTCATCGCCAAGGTCTCCAGATTGGAACTGGCCAAGAGGTTTTTTAGCCCGCCCCCGCCCAAGATCGTTCAGGAGGCCCTAAACCGCGGCTGGATTACCGAAAAAGAAGCCTCCTTGGCCCCCCAGGTGCCCATGGCCCAGGATCTTACGGCCGAGGCCGATAGCGGCGGCCATACGGACTTTAGGCCGGCCCTGACCCTTTGGCCCTCGGCGGTGAGACTGGCCGAGGAATACTCGGTCAAGTACGATTACGGCCAACCCCTTAGGGTTGGGGCGGCCGGCGGTTTGGGCACCCCGGCGGCGCTCTTGGCCGCCCAGGACATGGGCCTTTCCTATTTCGTGACCGGATCGATTAACCAATGCTGCCTTGAATCGGGCCTTTCCGAGGAAGCCCGGGGTTTACTGGCCAAGGCCAGCCAAACCGACGTCAGCCAAGCCCCGGCCGCCGACATGTTCGAACTCGGCTCCAAGGTCCAGGTCCTTAAATACGGCACCCTTTTCGCCCCCCGGGCCAACAAACTAGCCGAACTTTACCGCCAATACGCCACCTTGGAAGACATGCCCAAAGAAGAAGTCAAAAACCTCGAGGAAAAGATCTTCCGTAAGCCCCTAACCCAAATCTGGGCCGAGACCGCGGAATTTTTTAAGGCCCGGGATCCGGAAACCCTTGACAAGGCCAACGCCAATTCCAAGCTCAAAATGGCCCTGGTTTTTCGCTGGTATCTGGGCCAGGCTTCCCGCTGGGCCATAAACGGCTTAACCGATCGCCGAACCGACTGGTGCGTTTTCTGCGGACCCTCCCTGGGGGCCTTCAACGAATGGGTGGCCGGGAGCCATTACGAAGATCCGGCCAACCGCCGGGTGGCCGATCTGGCCGGTCTCCTACTCCACGGCGCGGCCGTCATTAAGCGCCTGGCCATGGCCCGGGATCTGGGCCTGCTTCCGGACGATTACTACCTAAACCTCACCCCCTTAGACCCTGAGGAACTCTCCAATTTCTTTTAAAATCCAAGGTTTTGCAAACCCAAGGCGCCTTTTCCCCTAGGGAAAAACCTATTTTGGCTAGGCTAAGCCTAGCCAAAACGCCCTAGGTTTGGCTTTAGTTTTTGGCCCAAGGCGCGATCTAGCTTTGTCCCAAAGCGCGATCTTAGCCCACGCCACCAAAGATGGCCTTAGGCCCAGTTTTGGTGGCCGGGGGCTTGGCGGGGCACCATAAGTTGTGGGCAAAAATTAGTTGGCCTGGTTTTTGGCGCCCGGGGGAAAAAATTAGTATAATGGCGAGCGGAGTTTTAGTGGGTTGGCGGTCTTTTTTGGAGGGGAGCGATTGGGTAAATTCGCGACAGAGATTAGCTAGTGGGATTTTAGCGATATTCGCGGGGCGAGATTTGGGGGGAAACCCTGGAAAATGGGATAAGGTTACTAAAAAACGCCTTTAAGGAGAGTTATTACTCAAAATTTCAAAGGCCGTAAATGGAAGCTCCCCAGGCCGCGAGAAGTTCATTTTTTTGAAAAATTAACCAGTAATTTACATAACTAAGTAATAAATTTAAAAAATAAGCGCAAGCTTTTATGCCTTAAGTTATCGTTAAAAGCAAAATAGACAAGAATAAGAAAGAATAAAGCCCACGCTTTTTTGCCTAGCCCCCTTGTTTAAATCTTCCAGCCAGGTCGCGGCGTCTTTTGGCCCCGGCCGATGGTCATTTGTCGCTTATCATAGGCAGCTTGTCATGGGCACCTTGCCATAGGGCGCTTGTCATGGGCCACTTGTTTTCGGGCGCTTTTCATTTTAGCGCTTAAAGTTCGCGCCTTGGTTATCGTTTCCCCTAGGCGGGCGCCGGCCCCCCAACGCCTAAGCGAGGCGGTCAGGATTTCCCTGGCCGCGGCGGTTAGCTCGCGGCTTTTTTTAACGAAGCGTAATCCATATATTGGTTGGTTTTTTGGCGTATTTTTGGATAATTTTTTTGTCTTGGTTACATTTCTTGGTTTTCCCTTAAAACTTCTTCCGCGCGGCCATTTTGAATCTTATCGCAAGTATCATCTCCCCAAAACGTATATTAATCGTAACTTTAACGCATGGATTTGTCTTGTTTTGAAGTATCTGGGCCCCGGCGTTTTGGTTCCAATAGCCCAAAATAGCGCCTCGCGAAAGCCCAGAGTGTTTCCCGCGGCCGGCAAAAGCCCTGCTGGCCTCTTTAAAAATACGCCCTTTGGCGTTTTTGGCCCAGGCGGGCCCATTGGTTTTTACCGGGCTTTGGCCAATGGCTCCCGTGGACGTTTGGAACTGCTCGGCAAAACATGGGCTTTTTAAATTCTTTTGGGCCGCCAAGGCAAGCTGGGAGGGTCTTTTGGTTAGTTCGCGTTCTTGGATTGGGCCAAGGTTTTGTGAGTGAAGGTAGGCCATAGGGTCTTTTTTCATGAGTTCATAGCTTTTTTTGGGCTAATATTCCCTGATTGCTTGTAATTTTG
>JAITLH010000407.1 GCA_031277995.1 Deltaproteobacteria bacterium | reverse complement strand
ACTTTTGTCTATAATTAGCTAAATAAAAAAATCTCCCGGAAATAAGCGCCCCAGGCGCCCATTTCCGGCGCTTGGCGATTTTGGCCCATCATTTGGCCAAACTTGGTTAGGGCCTTGGTTTGGGGTTTATCGAATCACTTGGCCGTGACCAGTTTAAGGCCTTCCCGGGCAAAACCTGGCCGACGAGAATATCCTTTTTACCAAAAACTACCCTACCGCGTTGGCCGTAACCCCAAAGGCCATGGCCTTTAAGAGGGCAGCGTTTTGGTGACCCTAAAGAGCGGCCAAAAAATCGAGAGCCCTAAGCCGAGCCCCAAAAACCATTCCCGCGAACATCCGATCCGGGGCCGGGCTTATCGAAAAATACTTTTTCGCCAAGCTCGAATTAGGCGGCTAGCCCGAAAACCGCGGCCAAAGGCTCCCAGCCTTCCTCCTAAGCATCGCCAAAGATCCAAAGGGCTTTTGGCCTTTCGGGCCCACGCTGGGCCCTAAAAAAAACGCCCCCGTTTCCCCCCCCCCGAGGTTATTTAGCCAAACGCGAAATGTCCCTCGCCTTCGGCCGCTTTGGCCCCGCCCCCTAGATTGCGCCGCCTGGCCCATTGGCCAATTGGCCCACTGGCCCACTGGCCCCCGGAGGACAATTGGCTAACTATCACTTTCCACTGTCAAATTGACAAATTTATCCTGTCTAAACGCTCAATTATGCCGTCAATGGCCCCCTTATGGTTCTTGACTTAATGGTCGAATTGAGCTATTTTAGTTTTCACAACATCTATCGTTTTCAAATTACCAAAATTTTACATTATTATCGGCGGCTCAAATTCGGGCCCCCTCCCGACTCGGGCGATTACGTTTCGAGCCAGCGCCCCGGCTTTTTCTTAGGGCCGAAAAGTTTTTTGCCCTATCTGGCACGATTTTATTCGGGAGCCAAGCTTTGGGTTTTTTCTCGCCGGATGTTTGGGCTCTTTCGGCTCTGCCGGAAATTAAAGTAAAGAGTAAAAAAGTAAATGAGGATTTGAGGCGATAAGGCCTCGCCGCGACAAAATAGCCGCGGCGACGCGGCGGTTTTTTTTCGTTAAGTTTTTTATCCCGGGCCGGTCGGCCTTTAGGTTGGCCGCCTTGGGGCCAAAAAAATCGAAAGCCCTGGACGCGCCCCAAGGCGCGGTTTTGGGAGTTCGGTTTTGTTGGGAAAGGGTTTTTGGCCTGGCCTCCATGGACCATCCGTAAACGACTTTCAACGATCTTGCATTTTGACTAAAGCCCCCTTAAACTGATAACTCCCGTTGGGTGCCCCGCGGGCTTGATTCCAAGACGGCCAGAGGCTTAACGTACTGGCCGCCCTTGAAAACGAAGACCCCAGGCCCCTTACTATCGGGTCTTTGGTTGGAAGCTTTTCGCTTTTGGCCAAAGACAATGGTGATAAAAATGGACGTTCAAGACGAAGCGCTAATCTCACGGCTTATTGACCAAAACCCGGAGCTCAAGACCTTGGTGGAAAACCACCGGGACTATGAGCGTCAACTGGACGAAATGTATCGTAGGCCCCATCTGTCGACCGACGAGGATCTGGAAGTCAAGAGACTCAAGAAAGCCAAGCTCGCCGGAAAAGAGAAGATCGAACTGATCCTGGCCCAGCATAGAGCCTAGGGTCCCGGTTTGGGTCATATTTTTTCGTTCAAATATATCGAAACCTGACCCGAGACTCCCCACGAAAAGGGGCTTAACCCCTTACGGTGGGGACTTGGGTCAGAAAAAACGCGGTCGGGGTGAGATTTAAGCGGGCCTGGGCGTTTGGCGAGGGGGAGAAAAAAGTTGGGAGGCCAAAAGCGCCAAAAAGGACGCCTATGGGGCGCGGGGCCAGGGGTAAATTTCCAGGCCAGCCTGGCTGGGAGGGAAATTAAGAGTTTTTGTAAGCTAAAGTCTATTATAAAGTATTAAATATTTATGATGTTAGTATTTTTCCTGGCCTAAGAAAGACTTAAGCCGGGTTTAAATTTGTTTTGACCCTTAATTTTGTAAAATTAATGGAAATTTTTGGGGCTTGATTGGGCCTGGAATTGGCTTGATTGGGTAATAAAGGGATTTGATTGAGCCTTAAATTGGCTTGGTTGGGTAATAAAGGGGTTTGATTGGGCCTTAAATTGGCTTAGTTGGGTTTAAATGGGTTTGGAATAGACTTTGTGGGGCTTACCAAGAGGGTTGGGCGGAGAAGTTTGGCATTTTTAATTTTTTCTTAGTCTCAGAGGGGCTATTTTTTTAGCGGTTGGTTTTTATGACCTATATGAGCGGGGCGGAAATCCTCATCGAGTGTTGGAAAAAAGAAGGGGTTAAGGTTATCTTTGGCTACCCCGGGGCCACCACGATAGATATCCACCATCATTTGGAAGTTAGCGGCTTAAGGTTTGTCCTTTGCCGGCACGAGCAGGCGGCCGTCCACGCGGCCGACGGGTACGCGAGAGCGACCGGCCGCCCCGGGGTGGTTTTGGTCACGAGCGGACCGGGGGCCACCAATACCATTACGGGTTTGGCCGGGGCCCACATGGATAGCGTGCCGGTACTGGTTTTTTCCGGTCAGGTCAGTAGGCTATCCATCGGTAACGACGCCTTCCAGGAAGTTGACATCGTGGGGGTCAGTAGGCCGGTTACCAAGCACAACTATTTGGTTCTATCGACCGAGGAACTGGCCCAGACAGTGAAGGAAGCCTTTTACGTGGCCACGACCGGGCGGCCCGGGGCGGTTTTGGTCGATCTGCCCAAGGATGTCATGAGCGGGAAGGCCCAGTTTTCGTATCCCAAAAAAGTCGAGCTTAGGGCCTACCAGCCCCATTTGGTACCGCACCCCAGGCAGATCCAAAAAGTCACCGATCTTTTGCTTAAGGCCAAAAAGCCCTTGATTTACTCAGGCGGCGGGGTCATTTCGTCGGGGGCCAGCGAAGAGCTTTTAAAACTCGCCGAGCTATTGAATATCCCCGTCACCACCACCCTCATGGGCCTGGGCGGTTTTCCCGGAAGCCACCCCCTTTATTTGGGCATGCTGGGCATGCATGGCCTGTATAAGGCCAACATGGCCGTCCAATCGGCCGATTTGATCTTGGCCGTGGGGGCGCGTTTTGACGATCGGGTAACCGGGGCCCTGGATAGTTTCGCCCCCGAGGCCGTGATTATCCATATCGACGTGGACACGACCTCGATCCATAAGATCGTGGACGTGGACGTACCCTTGGTCGCCGACGCCCGGCAGGCCCTCGTGGCCGTATTGGGGGCCTTGGGGCCCCTACCCAGTTTTGACCAAAAGGCCAGGGAAGACTGGCTTGCCGCCATAAAAAAATGGGATAAGGAATCGCCCCTTACCTACGATAAGTCCGAGGGCGAGGTCATTAAGCCGCAAATGGTCATCGAGACCATCTATAAAAAAACCAAGGGCAAGGCCATCATCGTAACCGAGGTGGGCCAGCACCAGATGTGGGCGGCCCAGTATTACCTGTGCGATTCCCCCAGGCAATTTGTCACCTCCGGGGGCTTGGGGGTCATGGGCTTTGGCCTTCCGGCGGCCTTGGGCGTTTTGGTCGCGAGACCCGGCGCCACGGTCTTTGACCTAGCTGGGGACGGCTCAATCCTTATGAACATCCAAGAGCTCACCACGGCCGTTCAGGAAAACCTCCCGGTTAAAGTGGCCATCTTAAATAACGGCTCTTTGGGCATGGTCAGGCAATGGCAGGAACTTTTTTACCAAGGCCGCTACGCCGCCACCATCCTCACCAATAGCCCCGACTACGTCAAACTGGCCGAGGCCTTTGGGGCCAAGGGTTTTAAGGCCACCAAGAGAAGCGAGGTCGAAAAGGTCATCGAAAAGGGCCTGGCCGAACCCGGGCCGGTTTTAATGGACTTTAACGTTGACCCCACCGAACTGGTTTACCCCATGGTCCCCGGCGGCCGCGCCCTAAACGACATGATCTTGAAAAAAACCCAATCGCGCTAGTTCTGGCCCTTAGCTCTCCCCCAATCGGAAAGGTAAACCTTTCCGATTGGGGGGGTTAACTTGGGGTATTTGATTTTTGTTGTCATTGGGTTAAAACTAAACTAAGATTTTCCCAATTCAGTGGTTTTACCCCCCGGGGCCAAAACCTACCCCCCCGAGAGTCCTTTGATGGAAACGCCTTCCGATAGCCAAAAACGTCATACCCTGGCCCTTTTGGTCGATAACCGTCCGGGCGTCCTGGCCCGGGTCGCGACCTTGGTATCCGGCCGGGGCTATAACATCGATTCCCTTTCCGTGGCCGAGACCATGGACAGCGCCGTTTCCCTAATCACCCTGATCGTGAGCGGCAGCCCCAAAATAGTCAACCAAATCGTCAAGCAGTTGCGTAAGTTAATTAACGTCATCAAGGTCGTGGATCTAAGCGACGTCGATTACGTCGAGCGCCAACTGGTCATCGTCAGGGTTAAGGCCCTGGCCGAAAACCGCACCGAGATCACGCGCCTTTGCGACATCTTCCGCGGGAAGATCATCGACGTCAGCTCCAAGACCTTCACCTTGGAGATTACCGGGGGCGAGGCCAAGATCAAGGCCGCCCTGGGCCTTTTAAGCGAGTTTGGCATCGAGGAGCAAGTCTCCACCGGCCTTACCGCCATCGCCCGCAGCTCGGCCCTAAAAAAGTAAAAAGCCCAAACCATTTTGTTTGGCCCCATGGCTTTTGGGACTTACCCGCCCAAGGCCCCAAATCGGGCCGCGGGGCGCCCCCACAAGCCCAGGGCCCCCAAATAAACCTACCAGGCGGCCAAAAAAGGCCCTCCGGGAGCCTTTTTTGGCCGGGCGGGTATTGGGTTTTTGGGCCCAGCCGGCTGACCGATCTTTTGTCTTTAATCAATAAAAATCTTTTTTTTATTTAATTTTGGCTTTTTGATAGCCTCTAGGAGAAAAAATGCGCATCTATTATGAGAATGACGCCCCCACGGATGTTCTTTCTGACAAAACCATAGCCATCATCGGCTATGGCAGTCAAGGACACGCCCAGGCCCAAAACCTTAGGGATTCGGGCTTAAGCGTCATCGTGGGCCAGCGTCCGGGCTCAAAGAACTATGATCTGGCCGTGGAACACGGTTTTAAACCCGTCAGCGCCGCCGAGGCGGCCCAAAGGGCGGATCTCATACAGTTTCTGATGCAAGATCATCTCCAGCCGGAGATCTACCAAAAAGACATATTGCCTAACCTAAAACCCGGCAAGATGATTATGTTTAGCCACGGTTTTTCCATTCACTTTAACCAAATCATCCCCGAAAAAGACGTCAACGTGGCCATGGTCGCGCCCAAGGGCCCGGGCCATCTGGTTAGGAGCGAATACGTCAAGGGGGCCGGGGTCCCGGCTTTGGTAGCCATCTCCCAGGACGCCAACGGCGAGGCTTTAAGCTGGGCCTTGGCCTACGCGACCGGCATCGGGGCCACCCGGGCCGGGCTAATCGAGACCACCTTTGAGGAAGAAACGGAAACCGATCTCTTTGGCGAGCAGGCCGTTTTGTGCGGCGGGGTTTCGGAATTGATTAAGGCTGGCTGGGAAACCTTGGTCGAGGCCGGTTACCAGCCCGAGATCGCTTACTTTGAGTGCCTCCACGAGATGAAACTCATAGTTGACCTGATGTACCAAGGCGGTTTGGACATGATGCGTTACAGCGTCTCGGACACGGCCGAGTATGGGGACTATACCCGGGGCCGCCGGATCATTACCGACGAAACCCGCGATGAGATGGCCCAAATACTCCAAGAGATCCAGGAAGGCGATTTCGCCCGCGAATGGATCTTGGAAAACAAGGCCGGCCGGCCCGGTTTTCTGGCCAGGCGTCGCCAAGAGGCCGCCCACCCCATAAACGAGGTGGGCCGGAACCTTAGGCAGATGATGTCTTGGCTTAAAAAAGGCCTATAAGAGAGCTTAAAGCCTCCCCGAAGGCCAAAGATCTGAGAAAAAAATAAAAAACAAGAATCTCGGAGTTAAGATTTTGGGGCTTTATTAAAGCCCCAAAATCTCCCTTGGCCTTACCCAAAGGCGAATAGCGCTCCCTAGCTTGGAACTCGCTGGTGATTGTATGAGAACTTGTCAGAAGGAATTAGCCCACCTCTTGGCCGAAAGCCGAGCCCTTTTCTTCCAAGATGGTTTAACCCTAAAAGACGGACGCCCCACGCCTTATTTCGTGAATTTTGGCCTCTTTCGCACCGGGAGGCTGATAGCCGAGCTGGGCCGGATCATGGCCGACTTTCTCCTGGAAACGGCCACGGTCAATGACTTTGACGTCTTGGTGGGTCCCAGTTACAAAGGCAGCGCCCTGGCCGTGGCCACCGTCCAGGCCCTTTGGCTAAACCACAAGATCGATAAGAGCTTTGACTACAACCGCAAGGAGCGCAAAACCCACGGGGAGGGGAGCCTCTTGGAAACCCTTTTCGTAACCGGGGCCTTAACCGACGGGGTCAGGGTCTTAATCATCGACGACGTGGCCACCACCATGGCCACCAAGTTTGAGATCCTAGGCTTACTCTCCGAACAGGCCACCCAAAAGGGCTACAGCATAAGCTCGGCCGGGGTGGCCTTATTTTTGGACCGCCAACAAACCACCGCCCTCTACGACCAAGACGGACACCCCACCTTAGGGGTCAAAGGCCAAGACGCCGTCAAAAACTTTAGGCTGACCACGGGCCTGGAAGTCCAAACCATCCTGGGCATCCGGGAAACCGTGGAATACCTCTCGGCCGAAAAAATCCCCGTCTTCCAGGCCGGCCAAATGGCCCCCCTTAAGTCCGAAACCGTCTTAGATCTCATCGCCTACCTGGACCTTTACGGGGTTTAAAATTACCGCCCTTTAGGCGCCCCAAAAAATTTCGTCAAGCCCAGCCAGCCAAGGGTCCCAATCTCCGGGGCCCTTGGATTTTTTTTGGCCCCGCCTTTTGACAAGATGAGCGTTCCCAAGAAACGAAGGCCCCCACCCTTGCGGGAGGGGGCCTTTCGTTGCCTTATCCGGCCGGCGGTATCGGAACCCTATCATTCCAAAAACCGCCCATCCGGAAACGCTTTTTTATATGGCTCAAGGGAGAAGACGCTTCATTGGGGAGAGCCTTTTCCTTTGGAAACGCTTGTCCTTGAGGTCTATGGGAAAGGTAAAATCCTAAAGCCCGGAGCTTTAGTCCGGTCAATGCGGAGGTAGGAACATTTGACCATTCGGGGGCTCTTGACCCTTGGCTTATCCCATCCCGTTAGTTATTCCCCAGGGGTGACCCAGTACTTCCTAGGGCTCGCGACAGACAAAACCACGTGTCTGAATACGCAAACAGGTCCGTAAGGTTTTCTGACTTCCGGATCATCCTAATAATGG
>JAITLH010000394.1 GCA_031277995.1 Deltaproteobacteria bacterium | reverse complement strand
AGTTTTGCCGGGCCCGGGGGAGGGGAAGATTGGGGTTGGGGGGGAATTTTTTTGGCTAGGGGATTGTGGGAGAAGGGATGGATTGGGAGGTTTGACCACAAGGGGTTGTGGAAGAGGGGATGGGCTTGGGGTTTTTGGTGGGGGGCGCTGGGAAAGGCGGACGGGAGGGGAGGAAATTTGGCGCGTAAATTGCGATATGGATTTTCCGCTAGGCCGGTCTCAGAGGGAGCGAGACTTTTTGGCCCCGGTCCCCAGGGGGTTAAAAGGCGAGGGCCTAGAGGTTTTTTGAGGTTGGTTAGATATTTTTGGGCGATAAAGTTCAAGGGAACGTAAAACTACTTGAAAATAATCGCTCGATTTCGTTAAAGTATAAATGTCGGCTGGCCGATAAATAAATTAACTGGGGGGCGCGCGAGTGGCCGATAAGGTTGGACAGATAGGTCAACTGGTTCGCACCATGGCCGCCCAGCTTAAAGAGGCCTTCCAGGGGGCCGTGGGCATTGAAGCCCACGATTTGCCGCCCCCGAGATCGAGAAGAACGATAAACGTCGATAAGGTCAGCCGAAACGCCGTGGCCGAATTGGTCAACCAGTCCAAAAGCCATCCCCAGAAGGGCGATTTGGGCTCGTCAAACCCGGCTTACGTGGCCTTGGCCGCTTTGGCCGAAAACTACGGCCGGCCCGGTTTGGCCCTGGGGCTTAGAAACGAGACCGGGGAAATCACCTTCTTGGACCTAAACATGGCCCCCGAGGAAGTGGCCGCCCGAGGCGGGGCCCATTTGGACGGGGCCGACAGTCGGCTCCTTTGGCGGCAACTAAAAAAACTGGTGGCCATCGAGGTCGACCGAAACATGCTGGGCCCCAGAAAAAAGCTCAGATCCCTTGACGATCCCTGGGAACCGACGGGACCCAAATAGACTTTTAGCCTTTTAGCCTTATGGCCTTATGGCCTTACTGAGGCCCTGACCAGAAACGAATTAACTCCAAAAAGCCCTAGGCGACGGAAGCGGTGAAACGCCATGAAAATCGATCCCAATCATCCACAGCTTAAGATTGCCAAAAATAAAGAGCTAAAGACCGCGGCCGAAAAAGCCGCCGAACTCCAGGGCGAGGCCGCCGAAACCTCGGCCGCGACCGTGGCCGGGGACAAGGTCAACCTCTCCGATCGCTCCAAGCTCATCGCCAAGGCCAGGGAATTGGCCGCCCAGGCCCCGGACGTGCGCTCCGAAAAAGTGGCCGATCTGACCGCCAAAATCGCCGCCGGGACCTATAAGGTTAGTTCCGAGCAGGTGGCCAACTCCATCATCCGTAAGAGTTTTAACGGCATCTTCTAAATTTCACCCATAGGTCCGACGACCCATTCGGCCAAGGTCTTACTTTTGGCCACGGCGGTCGTCGGCTGGGCCTCGCGTTCGCTTCGCTCCCATAATCCAAACGGGGCCTCTCCCTCGCCCCTAACGCTTCCCTCATATATTTGGCCTGGCCACGCTATGGTACTTTAAAAGACCATTCGTTGGATATTTGTCGCTATCTTGATGTGTGTTTAATCAAATGGCTTAATATCATTGTGTCTTGGTCAAAGGAATAACAACTTACTGTCTCTCAGAGTCGAGAGCAATATATAAACGAATGGAATAAAATCATGACCAAGGGAATTAAAAAAACGCCGGCCCAAAAAGAATCGGTTATGGGCATTGAGGAGAGAATGGATTGTTTTGGCACCTACGATCCCGGCGATCCCATTTGCCATCGCCGCTGCTCATTGGTCTTAAGCTGCGCCCTGGCCAGAAACGAGTATCTCGACGGCCAGGTCCTGGAAGGCGATCCCCGCCCCAAATCGACCCTGCGGCCCCACTGCCGCAAGTAAGGATCGGGTAAGTTTTGAAAAAAGATTCGAGGCCAAAACCAAAAACAAAAAATCCGCGAAATGGCCCTCCGGGCGGCCCCCAGCCGTTTGGCGGGCCATTTGTGGTATAATTACGCGAGACTGGCTTTGTCAATACCTTTGGTCAAAGCTTAGCTTAGTTAAAGGGCTTTGAGTCATATCCTTCCCTGAGTTTGTCGGTTCGCGAGTCTTTTTCTTTCAATTTGCCGAAAATTAAAGTAAAATATTGTTTGACTGAATCAGTTTTGTCAAGTTTGGTATGGATTCGCTTTGGCCAAACTTTGAAATCTCACATTTGTTTATCAAAAGGATACTGATAGTTTAGACAAAAGTCTTAAGTTTTTGGACGGCAAGTCTGGGACTTGCCTTTTAGCGTAAACGGGAGTTAAATGTCAAACGGATGGGCCATGGCACCCACATAAGTCCTTCTCGGGTTGGATTTTTCTCCGCTTGCCTTCCTAAGGTTAGCCTTAAGATCAGTCATAAGTCGAGCTTTGGGTTCGCTGGCCCCATAAGGTTGGCCTTGGCCTTGGTTTTGGCCTCTTTTTTAGCCATGGCCATGATCATGGCCACGGGCTGCTCTTCTAAGGCGGTGACCCAGGATGAGTTTGCCGGCCTGACGGGAAGGGTGGATAAGCTCGAACAAACCGTTTATCGGGGCTCGGGCCAAACCGCGGGGAGCTTGGCCACTTCCCCTGGGCCCAGTGGGGCCTACCCACCCGGGGGCGGCGTGGATCCGGCCTTCCAGGCGGTCTTTGGGCCGCCCAGCGTTTCGGGCGCCCCAAGCGTCCAAAAAACCTCGGCCTCGGAAAGAAGCCGTTACAATAGGGCCAGATCCCTACTTAACCAAAAAAAATACGCCCAGGCGGCCGCGGCCTTTAGCGAGATGCTTAGTGACTATCCCGGCGGAAAACTCGCTCCCAACGCCCGCTACTGGCTAGGGGAGTGCCGTTACGCCGTGGGCGATTATTCCGGGGCGTTTTTGGAGTTTAGGCAGGGCTATAACGATTACCCCCAGTCCAACAAGGCCGCCGACTGCCTCTTGAAGATGTCCTATTGCCAAAGCTTGCTTGGAGACGGACCCGGGGCCATGGAGACCTTAAGGATCTTACTGGCCAATTACCCGGACTCGGATTCGGCCCGCTTGGTCACCAGCGGCCGGGGGCGTTTTTCCGGCATCTAGCCGATGATGGGAACCTTAAGATCTAAACTATAGGTTAAAGTCTTAAAATTAATCTAAAATACGACCCCGTTTGATAACTTAGCGCATTTAACCCATGAATGAAAACCCTTCTTTGGGGATCCAAAAGTCTAATTATCTACCAAAAGAAAAGTTACCTAAATGGGCAGTTCCCAAAGGGCGCGTTTTTATGGCAAGGTTAGCCTAGGCGTAGTTTGAAATTTTTTTGGCTAACGATTGGTTTGGTTTAGTCGTTGGCCTTGGTTTGGGAGCGGACGGGTCTAAAGGGCCTGACCCAAACGGCGTGGGCCAAGCCGTTTAGGCCAAAAGGTTTGG
>JAITLH010000369.1 GCA_031277995.1 Deltaproteobacteria bacterium | reverse complement strand
ACGTACTCGTCGCCGACCTTGGAAATAAAAACGTCAGGGGTAACGTAGATAGGGTCGTTTAGCGAATAGGCGCGGGCCGGTCTGGGGTCTAGGGCCCGCAGGGCCTCGATGGCTTGGGTGGCCTCTTCCTTTTCGCAGCGCAGGGCCTTGCAAAGACCCATGAGATCCTTTTTTTCCAAAAGCTTCAAATGGTTCTTGCAGATCTCGGCGGCCAGGGAGTTTTGTTGATCCAAACGGGTAAGTTGCAAAAGTAAACATTCGGAGAGATTTCTGGCCCCCACCCCGGCCGGGTCAAGTTCTTGGATTCTCGTTAAGGTCGCGGCCATGTCGGCCTCGGAACAACCGCATATTTTGGCCAGTTCTTCGATCGAAGCCACGAGATAGCCATCGTCGTCTAGATTGCCGATGATCTCTTCGCCGCGTTTGTAATCCTCGGCCGAAATGGCCGTAAAACCCCACTGCCAAATCAGATGGTCGGATAAGGAAGTTTTGGAAGCGGTGAAAGTATCGAAGCTGGCTTGTTCTTCCGGGGTCTCGTGACTGCCCGTGCCCAAAGTCGTTGAAGGGGAGCTTGAGTATTCGCCGAAATAGTTTTCCCAATCAAACTCCTCGACGATTTTTTGCTCCGTTTCCCCCGAGGCCTCGGCGAACTGGTTTGGTTCCGAAGCCGCCTCTGGCGTCTGGTCATAGCCGGGATCGGACAGGGCCGTCTCGGCCCGCGCTTCGGCGCTATCCCCTGGAGGGGTAAGATCCAGCAGGGGATTTTCCATCATTTCCTGATAAATTTCTTCCGTCAACTCCATCTGATTGAGCTGCAAAAGCTTAATCGCGTATTGCAGCTGTGGAGTCATGACCATAACTTGGGATTGTTTCTGAGTTATATTCAGTTCCATCGCCATATTCGCATAACTCCAAAAATTTGGGAAAGCCTTTGTTGACCTTTTTGGTCTCCCGACTCCAAAAACTTAAAGCGAGAAGCTCTGACCCAAGTAAATGCGCCTGACGACCTCGTCGTCAGCCAATTCGCGAGGCAAGCCCTCTTTAAGGACCCTTCCTTCGCTGATTATGTAAGCCCGGTCGCAAACATGAAGGGTTTCCCGAACGTTATGGTCGGAAATCAATATGCCCATGCCCTTGGCCTTAAGTAGTCTGATTAATTGTTGGATGTCACCCACGGCTATGGGATCGATTCCGGCGAACGGTTCATCGAAAAGTAAAAATACCGGGTTCATGGCCAAAGCCCTGGTAATCTCCAAGCGGCGGCGCTCCCCACCCGAAAGGGAGATGGCCTTGTTTTTGGCCAAATGGGTAAGGCCAAGTTCCTTAAGCAAAACTTCAAGCCGTTCTTGCCTGGCCTTACGATCCATGTCCATGGTTTCCAAAATGGCCATGATGTTGTCGGCCACGGAAAGGCGCCTAAAGACGGATGGTTCTTGGGGCAGATAGGTTAACCCCATCCTGGCCCGTTTATACATTGGCCATCCGGTGAGGTCATGATCGTCCAATAAAACCACGCCGCTGTCCGGGGCGATCAAACCCACCAGAATGTAAAAAGTCGTGGTCTTCCCAGCCCCGTTGGGGCCCAACAGACCGCAGATCTCGCCGACGCCCAGGGAGATGTCCACGCCGTCCACGACCGTCCTGGAGCCGTAGCCCTTAACCAAACCGGTGGCGGCCAGATGTTTTGGCGCCATCACTGGTTGGAACCGTCATCGTAAAAAGCCCGAACCCTTTGGTTCTGGCGACTTTCGACTTGGCTGCGGTTCTGGTCGAGATAGTAGATGACCTGATGGCCGGTCACCGAGTTTCCGGCCTCCCAGACCCGCGCGTCCCCGGTCAAAATCAAGCGACGGGGTTCGGATTTGGCCAAATAAAGGGCTTTTTGGCCAACGGCCAGTCGGTCGCGCTGTTGGATCTTAACCGAGCCCTCGCATTCGATTCTGTAGATCTCCTGGCCGCTTTGCAAGGGCCCGGGGGTCTCGTTTTGGGGAGGGGGGCTTGGTTCGCTTTTAACCGAAGGTGGCAGTGGCGGCGCCGCCCCGGCGGCGTTTAAATCGTTTTGGCGATTTTCCAGGGCCATTGGGTCGTTTGGATTGTTTGTGGCCATGGGGGCGTTGGCCGTGACCCTTTGGGCGGAACCCTGGGGCGCGTTGGCGGCGCCCGATTGGACCGCGTCACCCGAGGCCTCCTCCGGCCCCCCGGCCGGGCCGCCGATGGGCTGGTAATGGACCCTCATCTGATCGCAGGTGATGATCAGATCGTCTTGTCTGGTAATTACTCGGCCGGTGAAGGTAACGATCCTGGTGTTGTCGTCGGAGGTCATGCGGTCAGCCGAAATGGAAATGGGGCCGCTACTGTTACCCAATGGAGTTTCCACGGCCAAGACCGGTGACGGACTTAACAGGTATAGAGATATAATTAGGATCGCGAATATGAAACGTTTAGTCATGTATGGTATTTTATACCCGTTTCTTAATCAACATTACCTAAAAGTCAGATAATCGACTGACGCTCGGTTGACCGGGAAAGAACTCGCCCTGAGGGTGGGGGGACGGGAGCGAGTGAATTGGGCTGCCCGATTGGTAGCCAAATTAGTTAAAATTTCGTCGAAATTTATCTAGTGAGGTTAACTACTGGGTAATGAGCATGAAAACCCTACCCTCAACCTCCAATTGACCCGTGGAAGTGTTGTAATGAAAACTTTTGCCGGAGAGGCTAACGCCGGGATCTTCGAGACAAAAGTCGACCGGGCTAGAGAAGGTGCCCGATTCCATGTTTAGTTCCATCGAGGGGCTGGTGACGATTCGGCCTTGATCGTCACTGGTTTTGACGGAACCGGTTAAAATGACCAGTTTTTCGGTGGGATCGTAACGACCCTTGTCGGCCGAGATTTTGTACTGGCCGCTTTGGGAGGTGATGTCCGCGGTGACCTCGTTTAAGATAAAGTAATCGTCGTCTTTGTAATACTGGGCGGTGGTGGCCAAGACCGATAGGGAGCGGCCCTGGCCTCCCGTTTCGCTCAAAACCAAATTACCCAGGCGCATATCGACGTTTGACGGAAGCATGTCCTGAAGGTTCCCGAATTTTAAGCCTATGAGGGTTTTCGCGTTCCAGACAACCACGCTCAACGCGATGACCAAGATGGCCAAAAAGCTTAGGATGATAACTCGTAGCCTGGACAATTTAATGAACCAATACGCTGACCCTTCCATTAAGCTGGCCCGGTAATTCGCTCTCGATTAGTCCGGTCCAAATGGGGCCGTTCAATTGCCGGGTATGGATTGATTATACAGCTTGATTCAAGCTATGTCAAAAGTTCTTTGCATTTTTTGTGCCCAAATTTTCTTCTCCTATCATATGGAAATTATTTAGAAAATTTTAGCCCCACCTAATCCAAGGCCTAGGCCCAAGAAAAAAACCGCTCCAAGGCTTAATAACCCCAGCCCAGAAAAAGTTCAAAAGGGTGCCTTATTTTTACTTAAATGATAAACGAAATGTCCTATCGGTAAATTAATAAATTTTTTAGTCCTTTTTTGTAATTGACCAAAAAACTTTTAAACTCTAAAATACCTTAAATTTATCTTTTAATAACAAATTAGCTTTATTTTGCCAACAATGAGAATGAAAAATCTACGGATAAAATAGTACCCTAACCGACCTAAACAAATCGACTGACGCTACCAATTGAGACTATGATAACAAACTAACTCTCTGGAAAATATCGATAAAAAATAAAAAAAATTAAAATGATCTCTATGTCTATTTTAGCTAATGATATTTCCATAAAGATAAATTTTATAAAAACATAACTTTTTTAGACACATATTTATGGCACGAGAATCTTTTTCAAACGGTAATAGTTGGCCCGAAATTTTAAGAAAATATTTTTTTTCTGAGATTTCCTCCCGAGGCCTTCAAAAAGCCCTTGGCTGTGAAATTTTATAAAGCCCGAAGTCCCGATTAGCTGGTCAATTTTGCCCTAAACATGAACGTTAAACTTTAAAAATTATATTTTTAAGAATAAATCAATACTTGTCAAAAAAATAGTGGCCTGGTTAACCCTATTTCTTAACGCCTGACTTAAGGCGCCGCGCGTCGCCAAAAAAAGTAAGGCCCCCTCATGAATTGGCCCAAAACCAACCAAGAGAATAACCGACCGTATGTAATAAAAATTACAAAAATAACAAAAATTATAAATCAAATTTTTGTTATAAAAATAATTCTCGGCCGTAATGAATTGTTCGCTATTTAAATAAATTTTGGGATTTTGAGCTCTGGCAGTAATTTAAACTAGCCAATAAACCTCAATCAAAACCAACCAAACCATAATGTTTCTTTTTTTAACCCGACGGCCTATTTTCCTTCGCCAAGTTTATGCTTGACCGTTTGTCACAAAAATAATAAAAAAAACAAAAATTATAAAAATTACAAAAGTAATTTTGGACACTAAAATAATAAAAATAATTTTTGTCATATGAACCGCCTATGTTTATGTCGCGATGTTCAATGGTTACAAATGGTCTGGCGGCGGGTAGGGGCTTAGGCGACAAATTTCAAGCCAAAAAAACCAATCGAATCCAATCAACCCACAAAATTTCTCTTTAACTTACGATGGCCAATTTCCCCGGCTAAGCCCTACGCTTATCTTAAGCCAACATGTCATAAAAATTATAAAAGTAATATTTATGACAAAAATAATAAAAATTATTTTTGTCATAAAG
>JAITLH010000316.1 GCA_031277995.1 Deltaproteobacteria bacterium | reverse complement strand
TAAACATTTCACTAACCGCTAACTTTCACGTTGGTCTCGTCCATGGCGGGTACAGTAAATGCCACCATGGCTAAAGCCAAACAAAAAAGAATCAACTTTTTCATCATGTTTCTCCTTGTAGAAACTTGGTTAATTGAAAGAGCCTTTTTAACCAGCTTTAAGGAAAGCCGGTTTTGCCCAAAAAGGCCCTAGCAAAGTTTAAGTGTCCTCAAACTACTTACGATGGCATTATAGATCCAAAAAGTTCTTTTGGCAATACTTTTTTGCCGCCGTAAAAAAATTTTTTTAGGCCTTAAATGAAGGGTTTTTGATGGGGTCGGGTTTTGCCGACCCAAATGGGTTAACCGTTTAAATTTAAACGGAAAAAGGTCTGGGGCGTTCGTTTGGGCCAAGGGATAAATCGTGAAATTTCGTTGATATTATTAGCTAACGCGTGAGAGATAGGCGGTTATTAAAAGAATGGAAAAACGTTAAGTTTATTGGAAGACATCGTTGATATTTTAAGAGATTAGGCGTAGCGTAAAGTTAATTTATGAACCAGAAAGTTGTTGAGTAAAATTTCCCCCGGGTAGTTATTTACGATCCTAATATCCCATCAAGGCCAAAGCGATGGGCCTCAGGAATTAAAAGCAAAAAGCGAGCCAAAGGGGCCAATGATATTTTTAAACCAATTTTTCGTGGGTTACTGGTAACCTAATTGTTGGCCAGAAGAAAAGTGTCGTCAAACGGCCACAATCTAAAGACAATACCGTTGGCCTTTAACTACAGAAAGAGTGAATTCTGAGTATGGGCTAAGGCAACCCCTAAGACCGTTTGACGGTGGGTTTAGGGTTTTACGTAGATTTCCCCGGCCTGGGCGATAAAGTCAGGGATGGGGATGTGTTGTGGGCACTTTTCCTCGCACTCATGGCAGACGGTGCAGTTGTTGGCCTTTTCCGACGTTTGGACCTGGACGTTATAAAAGTAATGGCACCTTTCCTTGGTCTCCTTGGAATCGAAAAGGAAGTACTGATTCAAAAAGCTGAGGTTTTTGGGAATATCCACGCCCGATGGGCAGGGCATGCAGTATCCGCAACCGGTACAACTTGTTTTCATCCTGGAGGCGAAGATCTCGCTGACCTTATCCAGGGCCGAGAGTTCGGCCGCCGTGACCAGATTTTCGTTCCAGGCCTCGGCCAGGCTCAGGTTTTCCATGACTTGGTCTTTGGCGGTCATCCCGCTTAAGACGACCGAAATTTCATTTTGGTTCCAAAGCCAGTTTAAACCCCAGGCCGGGAGGGACCAAGTGGGCCTAGCCTTATTAAAGATGTCCTTGGCCTCGGGCGGCACGTGGTTGACCAAAAAACCTCCCCGCAGGGGTTCCATGATGACCACGCCCATGCCTTTGGAGCTAGCCAGCTTTAAACCTTTTTGGCCGGCCTGAAAGTTTCTATCGAGGTAATTATACTGGATTTGGCACATTTCCCAATCGTAACTCTCGACGATTTTTTCAAAAAGAGAGTAATTGTCGTGAAAGGAAAAAGCCCTATGGCCAACGCGTCCGTCCTTGACGGCGCTATCCATGAATTCCTTAATCCCCAAACTTTCCAGGTTACCCCAGACCCCGCTATTGAGGTTATGGGCTAAATAGAAGTCTATTCTGGAGACCCTGAGCCGCTTTAGCTGTTCGTCGAGGTACCGATCCATGTCGGCGCGACTTTGAATGAGCCAAGTCGGCAGCTTGGTCGCCAGAAGAACCTTCTCCCTATAACCGTCGGCTAGGGCTTGGGCTACGAGCGGTTCGCTGGCCCCGGGGTTATTTCGGCTAACCCCGCTGTGGTAAGGATAGGCCGTGTCGACGTAATTGACCCCCCGGTCAATGGCCGTGCGGATCATGTCGATGGCCAGATCTTTGTCGATATCCTCCGGGTTTGAGCTTTTGAGCGGTAACCTCATGCACCCAAAACCAAGGATGGAGGCCGATTCTCCGGTTCGGCCTATGGTTCTTTTAACAATCATATTGGCTCCAAAATATAAGCTATCCCTTCTTGGGATAGGAGAACTCGAATTATGAAAATTTGGCTTGGATCGCTCCTAAAAGTAAGCTACCCCTTTGGCGGGATAGGAAAGGGGGGAATCATAAATCTTCTTTGGGATCGGTCGAAAAGGCCGGGGCGGTAAAAACCATCAGCTTGGCTTTGGGATCTTTCCAATCATCCGGATAAAGGCCCGCCTTGATGGCCGTGCAACGGGCAAATTCCAAAGGGGAAAAACCTTGGTCCACGGCGACAACCGGTAATAGGACGCCGCTACCCATGGGATGGGTCAGATATAAACCGTCTCGGCCTATGACCAGATCGTCTAAGCTATTTAAGGGTTTGGGCTTAGTCAAGACCGAAATGGTTATGTCCAAATCTTCCAATTCGTTTTTGGTCAAGGGATGGAACCTGTAGTCATTGAAGGCCGCCGCCAAAACCATGTCGCGAATGGAATCGGACAGTAGGGCCGCAAAATCGAAGCGCCCAATGCAGCCCCTCAAGTTACCGTTTAGTTTAAGGGTAACAAAGACCCCGCCC